>NZ_JBFOCW010000065.1:0-20868 GCF_040908005.1 Aeromonas sp. s1(2024)
TGCGCCTGTTGTGGGCATACTGCGAAGGATAACCGCCAGACGCAAAGCCAGTTTAAATGCGCTGCGTGTGGTTATGAGGCGAACGCCGATGTGAACGGCGCTCGCAATATTTTAGCGGCGGGACACGCCGTTTTAGCCTGTGGAGGCGTGGTGCAATCAGGCCGCCCGATGAAGCAGGAACCCGGTACTGCGCGAGCAGCTATCACCCAGTAATGGGAATCCCCCTCCTGTGACGCGAAGCGCTAAGGTGGGGGAGGATGTCAACAACCACAAATACGCCGAACAGCTGGAACGCTCCGGCTGCACCCAGGTGACCGAAGCCCAGGGCTGCGATATTCACAAGAGCAAGGCGGAAAACGCCAAGGCAGGATTTGGCACCGCCGCCCCGGCCGCCGACGGCGGATTGAACATGAGCTATGAGCAGAAGCTGGAGCGCTCAGGCTGTACCCAGGTGAGCGAGCTCAGCGGCTGTGACATCAACAAGAGCAAGGCCGAGAACGCCGCCGCCGGATTTGGCGCCGCCCCCGCAGCGGCCAGCGCCAGCCCCTACGCCGGCAACGGGGTCGCCACCTTCCCCGAGACGGGCGCCACGGTCGCGAACATCCGCATCGATGACAAGGATCAGGTGTGGGTCAACGACAAGCAGGTCAGTACCAGGAAATCCGACGGCGCCCTGGTGTTCAAGGAGGGCATGGTCATCTACACCATCCAGGGGGATCGCCGCCTCAAGGGAGAAGATGGCTGGGTCGACAACGATGCGGGCACCAAGGGGCCCATCGCGGCCAAATGACCCCGTCACCATCACGACAAGGGGAGCCGCGGCTCCCCTTGTCGTTTCTGCATGCCTGCAACCGACGCCCCCCTACCTCTTCTTCGGGAAGTCCAGCACGGCCACCACCGGCGAGCAGGACGGGAGCGCCGACCAGGAGGGGGCGTCGAAGATGAAGCGGGCGACGGCACAGGTCGGCATGCGAGTGATACCGGAGGAAAAGCCATGAGCCAGGTCGGTGAAGGCAGGATCATGACCCACCAGCAGTACGCAGGCGAGATCATCTGAAAGCTCCCCCACCACCCCGAGAAGGGTCCCGGCATCGCTCTCGTAGAGGCCCTCGTCGATGACGATGCGGTCCGGGGAATAACCCAGCTCCCCGGCAAGCAGCCGGGCGGTCGTCAGGGCCCGGCAGGCGGGGCTCGAGAGGATGAGATCGGGCTTCACCCCAAGGTGCGCCAGACGAGCCCCCATCAGGGGCGCATCGCGCAGCCCGCGCGCAGCCAGCGGACGAGCGCGGTCAGACAAAGACGCGTCTTCCCAGCTCGACTTGCCATGGCGTACCAGGATCAGGGTTCTTCTCATGACGCACTCCCTGGTTGATCAGAGCGACAGGCAGCCCCTCAGACCACCCCCCATTTGCCAGCATGAAGGGGCAGCAGCACAGTGGCGCAGATGAGGGTCCAGCCGGTCAGGTGGAGGAAGGACTCCCCCGGTAGCAGCGCTTGATCAGGATGGGGTTGAGGGCCATGGCCACGCAGCCGAGCAGGTAGATGCGATTGCCGGGAGCGAGGCTGAAGGAAAAAAGCCCGATGAGGGGATCATCGGGCTCTGCGGCAAGGATCAGGGACTCACTTCTTCCATGAAAACAAGCCGAAGGGGTTCGGCCAGCAGTTCGTCCGCCTGGCGAGCGAAAGCCTGGAAATACGCGGTCTCACAGTGGGCATCCAGGGCGGCCTGACTCACGAAGGCTTCCCGCATGTAGAAGGTGCCGGGTTCATCCTTCAACTCGAACAGCACGTAATCGAGGTTGCCCGGCTCCTGGCGAGTGGGACCAATCAAGGTAAGCAGGGCATCGCGAAGACGCTCTCCCATGCCGTCACGGGCCTTGAGCACCGCGATCGATACCAGTTTGTCTGTCTCTTTTTTCATCCAGTTATCTCCGTTGTACATCGTCAACACGCCAGAGAGTGCAACCTGGACAGCTATTTATACTGCCGGATGCGCCTCCATCAGACGTTGCCCAGTGTAGGCAGGACGGTGGGGGCCATATAGGGGGGCAGAATGAACACTGTGTTCAACGGGGTGGATAACCACACCGTGCACGGAGGAACAAACGAGCGGGAGGGATCATGGCGCAAAGGGTGGCAACGGGACCCGCCAGGAGGCGGCACGGCTTGCTGCCCCTGGTCCAGGCTAAGGGCCTGCAGACCAACGTTCAACGTCAAGGCAATAGGTGGTGAAAGGGTGTTCGCCCAGGCGCGTTTTCCTCACCCAGATGGCCCGTCTGGCGAGGGATCGATAAGGCTGGCGGGTATCCAGCAAGTGAAAGAGGATCGTCCGATGGCCAAGCTCCCTCGCCCACCCCATCATCTCGTTGAAAATCGCCACGCCGCTTCCCCAGCCGGCCTTGGCGAGCACGATGGCAAGCTCCACCCCCTCATCATCGGGCTGGATACCGCACCACCCCGCCAGGGTGCCGTCGAGGAAGATGGCGCGCACGCGGCAACCTGGCCGGGCGTCAATTCCCAGCTTGTACGCCATCCAGTCGTGCACCCCGGCCACATCGAAAAGCGGGTGAGGGATCAGGTGCTTTCGCAGCGTCTCGTCGTTGAGCAGCGGCAGAAAATCCTCTGCCCTGACAGCAGAAAAGGGGCTGAACACCATGGAGGTCTCTCTCATTGCCCGAAGAGGCCCTCCTAGTAGGGGCTGCCATCCTTGTGTCTGGCTGACCAGGCGCCATCGGCACCCTGTACCAGGGCCAGATCGTCGTCGGGATAGTCGACGGTGTCCCCTGGCAGCCTGTCCCCCACCTCGAGATAGACAGCGTCCACCTCACCGTGGTTGAGCAACTGGTGGGCCAGGCCGCTGCCCCCCTTGAAGCCGATGCACTCCCCCGGCGACATCCGGTACTCCTCCTCCCCGTGGCGCAGGGTGGGATTGCCCGAGAGCACATAGACGAACTCGTCCTGCAGGCCGTGATGGTGCTTGAGCGCCGAGATGGCCCCCGGTGCCAGGGTCGTCAGATTGACCCCGAAATTGGCGAGGCCGAAATGATCCCCCAGCCTGCGCCGGGTGCGGTGCTTGACCAGGGAGGCAAAGGGCTCCGGATAGAGGGACTTTGCCTTGTGCTCGGGAATGGCCGTTGCCTGAATGGCACGCTTGTCAGTCATGTTCTGATCCTCCCTGTGAATGACGTCTCTCTTTATAGCCTGCTCCTTAGCGGCGAAACATGGGCAGGGGTTGAAGGGGTGTCTCGCACACCATGCCATGCCCGGTTGCCGCCAGATGGCAAAGACGCCCTGTTTTTCGTTTGGCTATCTTAATGGCACACCGGAAAATGGGAAGCCGCGTTGGCAACATTACCAATGGAATGAAGAAGATGGCCCGCGATCACTGGGAAGCGCCCTCTTCCAGCGGCCCGGGTATGGAGGGGCACCGGCACATGCAGACCCGGTGACTACAGCACCTCAATCCTGACCTTGATAAGCCCGGAACGGGGATTGCCGATGGCGCTGAACGCCGCTTTGGAGAGATCGATGATGCGCCCGCGGGGGAAATTGCCCCTGTCGTTGACCCGCACCACCACGCTCTTGCCGTTGGCGAGGTTGGTGACCCTCACCAGGGCGCCGAAGGGCAGTGTCATGTGGGCGGCGGTGTTGGCGTGGCGCTGGTAAGGCTCCCCGCTGGCGGTGCGCTTGTTGTGGTAGCGATCGGCGTAATAGGAGGCAAGCCCCGTCTGGGTATAGCCTCGCCAGTTGCCCGCACTGCCTGCATCAGGCTGGCTGCTGCAGGCGGCCAGCAGCAGGCACAGGGAGGCCAGCAGCCCTTTTTGCACCATGGTCCTCATCATCTACTTCCTCGACCCGTTATGAGATGTCGCGTTCGCCCCGTCCGGCTGTCATGGCCAGACGGGCGCCCGCGAGCTGGAGCCTACTCTCTCACATTTCCCATGGAAAACGGGAGGCCCAAGCCTCCCGTTTGTGTGTTCACCCGTCAGCCCCTGTCAGGGGAACCATATGCTGATCGATATATGCCTGGTTGTACAAAACAACCAACATGTAGTCTCCACCAATACTACCCCAAATCCCCCCTTTGCCTTTCGAGAAAGTCACTAAATTTTCGTGTGGAGCCAAAATAATTTGGGTATGCCTGCTTTAGAGCACGGACATCAGAGGCGGAGACAAGAACAGATATAATTATCTTTTCATTTAAATCAGCTTCATTTAACTCAGCAAGAGCTTTTTCACTGTTTTTCATTGAGAAGTGTTTAACTGTTACCTGTATTTTCTTTTCCTGTTCTTCGAGTATGTGCATGCAAACAAGAAACAATCCCTGTCCACTCCTCCCTTGCTTTACAGCTTTATGATCTGTCGTAAATGTTATGGCTAATGTATACCTTGCAAGTTTTAATACAACATCTAACTTATCAGCAAGCTCACAAAGCTCCTGCCTAAGACTTATAAGAGTTTGTGCATCTTCGATAACGCATGCTTTTTCTTCATGTGATACCAATCGCCCAGCGATGGAAAACAGCTTACGCCAGTCATCATGCCCGTCATGCCTTGTCTTTAGATTAATCTGCTCAAGAGTATCAATAATCTCTAGACTTGTAGCCCAAGCATGCTGCAACTCAGTTCTTAGCTGAACTTCAACCTTTGCTTTTTTCCATTCGTGATCAGCCAGTTGATTTTCATAGCAGCTGTACACTAAATGAACACCACCATATCCACTTTCTTTAGGTGTGAGATAGTCTTTGATACTCACTATTTTATGAACCGAGCGACTACTCTCTAATTTCTTTTGAAGCTGTTTCAACTGTTTTATATTTTTTACTATAGCTCGACAGCCCGCAATGTCTTGCATACGCGTCAATTTAATTGAATTAGTATTGTGCCCATCTAGCGTCGGTCTTTCCAACTTATCAATGATGGTCGAAAGCCGTTTAAGTCGTCTCGCAACCAAGACTTTGTTACTAACCTGAGATGCAATTCTTGCCAAGTGATTTTTCATCAACATTAATGGGTAAAGATGATATTCACGAAATCCTTGAATTCTCCTTATAGCTTCAGAGCGCCCCGTATCATCCATGCCATGCCTGATATCTCTAGCCGCACGGTCAATTTCATTTTTACTATATTCAAGTGGTTTTTTTTGGTTTTTATACTGTGAAATTGCCATTTAAAATCCTTTTGTAATTCTGGCCAGTATAGGTGTCAATATTATTTTGACAGTTTACCGTTGCTTTAACTGTAAAAAAAGATGCATTGCTCATGTAAAACGGGAGGCCCAAGCCTCCCGTTTTCATACCTCGTCCGTCAGCCTCTGTCAGGCGATGAGCTTGTCGTCGGCGAAGCCAAAGCCGCGCAGCCCCACCACATGCACATGCTCGTGCTTGCCCTGCACCTTGCGGATGAGCTTGTAGGTGGTGCCCTTCTCGGGGCTGATGTTCTCCGGCGCGGCGATAAGCAGCTGCATATCCTGGCGCTCGCACAGCTCGAACAGGGTGGCGATGGATTTGCCATCAAGCCGCGCCGCTTCGTCCAGGAACAACAGGCGGCAGGGAGCGATGTCCTTGCCGCGCAGACGGTGGGACTCCTCCTCCCAGCTGATGAGCACCATCAAGAGGATGGCCTGACCGGTGCCGATCGCCTCGCCGGTGGAGAGGGCGCCGCTCTCGGCACGCAGCCAGCCGTCAGCCCCGCGCTGCACCTCGATCTCCAGCTCCAGGTAGTTGCGATAATCCAGCAGCACGTCCCCCATCACCTGATAGTTGCGCTCCCCCTGCTCCACCTGCGGGTTCAGGCGCTGGAAGAGCTTGGCCATGGCCTCGGAGAAGCTGAGCTCCTTGTCGGCGAAAAGATCGTTGTGCATGGCGCTCTGATCGGCGAGTGCGGTCAGGAGGCGAGTGTGGGCCTCGCGGATATTGACGTTGAGACGCACCCCGCGCACCAGACCGAAGGCGATGTTCTGCAGGCCCTGGTTCAATACCCGGATGCGGTTCTGCTCCCGGCGGATGATGTTGGTGATCTTGGCCGCCACCTCGTGGGAGGAGAGCGACAGATGGGTTTCCCGCTGCTTGAGCTCGTCGGCGAGGCGCGCCAGCTCGATCTCCATCTCCTCGATGGCTTCCACCGGATCGTCCGAGCGGATGATGTCGTTGCGGATGCGATCTTTCAGGTAACGGTAGACCTGCACGTAGAAGGCGACCTTCTGCTCGGTGCTGCGGTTGCCTTCCGACAGACGCAGCGCATCGCGCAGGGCCTCGTCGTGGGCCACCGCCACCCGCAGGGCGCCGAGGGCCTTGTCCGACATGGAGCGCAGCTCGTCGCTGTCAAGATAAGCCAGCTCGCGCTTGTTCAGACGCTTCTCGACGTCGGTCTCCCGTGCCAGACGCACCACCCGCGACCAGCTCGCCTTGTGACCCACCAGGGATTTACGGGCGCTGTAGTAATCCTTGCCTTCCAGCTTGAGACGACCGCCAAGGGATTCGATTTCGCGCTTGCACACCTGCAACTGGGCCTCGGCGCTGGTGCGGCGGGTCCGGGTGCGGATAAGCAGCTCTTCAATCTCTTTCTTGTGGGCACGGGCCTTCTCTTCCATATCGTCAGAGAGGGTCAGCCCCATGGCCGCCAGCTCCTGCTCGAACTCCGTCAGGGTCTGCCCCTTGGCCGAGGCGCTGGAATCCAGCGCCGTGCGCAGTTGCAGCGCCTCGGTGTGGCGCTGGGTGATCTGCTTGTGCTGCTCACCGGCGGTGCGGGCGGCAAGCTCCGCCGCCTTGAGCTTCTCTTTGAGTCGCTCGCTCATCTCGGACGCCTTGCCCAGCAGGTCTTGTGCATCCTGATAGGCAAAGTGCGGCAGACGGGCCACCAGCTGATCGAGGGCGTAGCAACGGCGCTTCTGCTCGGCCAGCAGGTCGCTCACCTCGTCAAAGGCCGCCTGCAGTGCCGCCAGATCCTGGGGATCCTGGCGCAGCACCTGCACCATGGTTTCCAGTTTTTCCAGCGCCTTGCCGTGTTTGGCGATAAAGGCTTCGGCTGTTTTAAGCGCCTCCACGTCGGCGTGAGCCGCCTCGAGGCGGGCCGCCAGGTCTGCCTCGGCAAACAGGTGGGCAAAGGGCAGCATCCCCTGCACCAGCTGGATATGGCGGGTCAGCTGGGCGGCGGCGGCTTTGGCATCACTCAGCTGCTTGTCGCACTCGGCGATGGTTTCTTGCAGCTTGCGCTGCTCGGCCTGTTTGGCCTGCACCTCGGCTTCGGGGTCCGGGCGGAAGGCGATATCCAGATGCTGGCCGATAAAGTCGCGGAAGTGGCCGTAGAGACGGTGGTACTTCTGCTGCTCGAAGGCGGCCTTGGCGTAGCCCTCGATGAGGTTTTCCCGCTCCAGATCGAGCTGCTCGATCCGTTTTTCCCGGGCGGCGCGGCCAAAGAGCGGCAGCTCGGGGTAGCGGGAGAAGCGCACCTGACGCTTGCTGGTGCGCACCAGCACGGCGTCCCCCAGCTCGTCCGCTTCCACCAGATCCTCGTCAAAGGAGTCGGGGTTGCCCTGAATGAGGTAGATATCTTCCGGGCAATCTTCCAGCTTTTTCAGCCGCTCGATGGCGCCTTCGAGGTCGAGCACCACCAGGGCGCTGCGAGCCGGGCCGTAGAGCGCGGAGTAGTAAGGGGCATCATCGATGGAGATGTCGTCATAGACGTCCGAGAGCAGCACGCCCCCCACCTGCTCGGCGATGCGGGCAAGACGGGGATCCGCCTCGCCGGCACCCAGCTGCAGGTTGCGAATTTGCATCTCCAGCGCCTGTTTCTGGCCCTGAATGCGGTTGCTCTCCTGCTCGAACTCCCGCTCCTTGTCGAGCACGCTCTGCATGCCGGAAGAGAGTTCTTCGGCGGTGGCCAAGGCCAAGCCACTCTGCTCGCGCAGTTGCTCGAGTTTTTCAAAGGATTTGAGCCAGCGCGGGGCCAGCTTGGTCAGTTCCGCGATATCGCGGCCCAGCTGAGTGCCCTGATGCTCGAGGCTGGCGCGGCGCTGATTGGCCTCTGCCTGCTGCTCGGCGAGCTCCTCCTGGCGGGTGCGCTGGGCTTCGAGGAAGATCTCCAGCTCGTCCTGGCTGGCAATGTGCTGACCAGACGCCTGGGCCAGCTCGTCTCGCAGCCGCAAGAGGGTCTTCTGGCTTTCGCTCTCTTTCTCGAGGCGAGCCAGGGCGGCGCGCAGACCCTGGCCCTGGGCAATGCGGGCCTTGTCTTCGATGTGGCGCTTGAGCAGCCCCTGTGCGGTAGGCCAGGCAGCCTCGCGCACTGTCTCGGGTGCGATGCTGAGCAGCAGCGCCAGCGCCGCTTCGTGTTCGGCCACCGCCGCCTTGGCCAGCGCCAACTGCTGCTCGGCCCCCAGCACCCGGCTGGTCAAGCTCTGCTCGGCTGCGCGGAACTGGTGCAGGGTGTCGCTCGCCTGCGCAGGCTCGAGCCCCGGCAACTCGCACTGCTCGCGGGCGTTTTCCAGGGCCTGCACCGCCTGACGGTACTGGATGGCACGGGTCTGCTGGATATCGAGCGCCTGCTGGTAGTCGGCCAGCTGGGTCTTGAGGCTGTCCACCTCTGCCTGGGCCAGCTCCTTGCGCTCCTCCACTTCCAGCAACTGGCCGTGGATCTCTTCCACCACCGCCTGCTGCTGCTCCAGCTTGTCGTTGAGCTCCGCCAGATCGGCACGATAGAGGGCAATCTTCTTTTGCAGCGCCACGGCCGCCATCACCTTGGCCAGGTGCTCGGCGGCGGACTCCAGCTCGTCGGTCAGGAGCTTCTCGCGGTTGGTGAGCTGATCCACCTCGTCCGCCAGATAGATGGCGCGCTGCTTCTCCTCGGCCAGCAGACGGCGTTTGCCGGCGAGCTCAGAGCGTGCCTTGAGGGCCAGCTCGGAGAGACGGCTCTTCTCGGCGGCGCCCCGCACATACTCCGCGGCCACATAGTGGGTGGTCTCGGTGATGAGATTCTTGAAGAGATCCCGCTGACCTTGGGTCTCCTTGATGGCTTCCAGGGTGCGGCGGTTCTCGTAGATGGCCGCCTCCATGTCCTGGAACGCCTTGCGCACCCCGGAGTTCTCCGGCAGCAAGTATTCACGCAAGGAGCGGCTGATGGACGAGGAGATGCCGCCGTAGAGGGAGGCTTCGATCAGGCGATAGAATTTGCCGCGATCCTTTTGATCACGCAGCTTCTTCGGGGTGATGCCGAACTCGAACATGAAGTTGTGATAATCGGTCACCGTATTGAACTTGGCGACCTTGAGCGCCCCCAGCTCCGCTGCCGCCCCTTTTAGATCGGCGAAGGCACGTACCCGGCCCTTGCCGTCGTCGAGCTTCTCCAACAGCAGATCCGTGGGCGCCAGGTGCTCGGGCACATCCACCAGGGCGAACGGGGTGATGTTGACCTTGTTGTCCCGGTTCGCCACCTGTTCGAGGTGGACGCCAACCCAGATCCGCTGCTCGCGGCTGTTCATCACTTCCAGCAGCGAATAGCAGTGGCCGCGCTGCAGCTTGCCGTAGAGCCCCTTGTCGCGGGACGCGCTGGAGGAACCCGCTTCCGTGGTATTACGGAAGTGAAGCAGTGACTGGTCGGGAATGAGGGCCGCGATAAAGGCCGCCATGGTGGTGGACTTGCCCGCGCCGTTGCCGCCGGACAGGGTCGTGACCAGCTGGTCGAGATCGAAGGTGCGGGCGAAGAAACCGTTCCAGTTGACCATGGTCAGGGATTTGAATTTGCCTCTCACGCCACACTCTCCATCAAACCGGCCGACACCATCAGTGCCGGCACATTAACGTTGCAGATCATCTTCCACCTCCAGCTCCAGCTGCTCTTCGTCCAGATCCTCTTCGATATCCTCGAACAGGGAATCGCTGCTCGGCATCTCGTCGTCGTGGAAAATGGCCTCCCCTTCCTGGATCATCCGCAGTTGCACCGCGCGGGGATCCTCGTCGGAGCGCACATCGGCGGCGAAGCGGAACACGGATTCGTTGACCCGGAATTTGTCGCTGTTGCCAAGGGGGGTGATCATCCCGAGGCGCTTGAGGCGACGCATGGAGGTACGGATCTTCTCGAGGAGCTTCTTCTTGTCCAGATCCGTGCCGCCGGAGCGGCTGTTGACCATGCGCAGCAGTTGCTTCTCGTCCGCCAGACTCAGCACCTCTTCTTGCAGCTCGCCCATGGCGAACACCCCTTCAGAGGCGAGGCGGTCCGGGCTCAGGAAGAGGTAGCAGAGCACCTTGCCCACCAGCATATCGAGCTCAGATAACACTGTTGTTCCAATGTCGGCGCTCGGGCGCGGACGCAGGTAGAAGAAGCCTTCCGGCGCCTTGATGAGTTCCACCTGATAGCGACCGTAGAAGATCTCCAGTTCCTGGTGGTACTCCACCAGGGCCGAGTGCTGCTCGAATTCGTCGGCACTGATGTGGCGACCGGAGCGCAGGGCGGTGTCGATGCGCGGAAACAAGGGGTTGGCGATGGCCTCTGCGAGACGCAGGGGCAAGGGGAATTCAGTATTGATCGATGACATAGGCCTGAACCTTGGATCCAGCTTGGTTGATGGGTTTCCATGCGGGTTGGCGGTGGTGCTCGCGCTCACCGCTGGCATGGCCGAGACGCACGGCCTGATCGATCAGGAGGCGCGCCACGTCGAAGTGGGCATGGGCCGGGTAGTCCAGCAGGTATTCCCGCAGCACGTCGGCAAGATCCAGCCGATCTCCCTGCTCCGGGTAGCGGGCCAGGTAGCGCTCGATGCGCTCCGCCAGCTCCTGGTTGATGTCCACCATCTCCACATACTCCATCTCGAGGGGCACCTCGCCGGTCACCTCCTCGTCGTGGATGGCGATGGTTTCATCCCGTAGCTCCAGCAAACGGGGCTCTTCGGCCACCCGCAACAACCAGCTGTGCTGCTCGAAGTTGCGGATGGATTCGCGCAGCCGCTGGCTGAAGGCGCGGTTCTTGTCCATGTCGATGGCGTTGCGGATGAACTTGTGGACGTGCCTGTCATAACGGGACCAGAGCTCGATGCACTGCTGGCCCCAGGCGGTGATGACGTCCAGACGCCCCTGCAGGGCGTGGGTCAGCTCCTCGACATGGAACAGATCATCGCGCCCCTGGGCCGCTTCCTGAATGTTGAGCAGCCCCGCCTGCAGGCGGTGGCCGGCGGCGTCCAGGGTGTCCTGCAACTCGCGCAGGGTCTGGCCGGTCTCGTGCAGGAGCTTCTCGCAGCTGTGGATGGCATCGACCCAGTTCTGGGTCAGCAGGGCCGCGATCTCGCTCTTGACCTGGTTTTGCTGCTCGTCCATGGCGCGCTGGGTGAGATCGATGCGCCCGAGCGTCTCTTCCAGGGAGAAGGAGAGGCGCGGCAGCACCTCGGCGTCCCACTGCTCCCGGGTGTTGGTCTCGAGCGCCGCCTTGCGGGCGGTGTCGAGCTCGGCCGCCAGGTGCTCGAGCAGGATGGAGAGCTTGATGGAGTCCACCTGGCGCTGATCCATGAAGAAATCGACGATGCTCATGCCAAGGCGCGACAGGCGGTAGAGGCTCTCCCCCGCCACCATGTCGGTGGTGAAACGCGACAGCAGTTGCTGGCGAATGAGATCGTTGATGGCGTTGTTGGCGCGACCGGTGAGGGTCTCGTCCATCTGGCCGAAGGCACTGCTGACATAGCCAAAGGCATCGTGCAGCGCGGCCTCCGAGAGATCAGACTCGTCCTCGGAGAGCGTCTTGATCGCTATCAGAAAGGCCAGCCTGTCGGTGGGGAGGTGCAGCGCCAACCCCTCCTGTCTGACCCATCCCACCGTCTCTGGCAGGGTACGGGATGTACTCATCATGACGTTATCATCTCGTTGTTATAGTCGGCAGGTCTTCGCCCGCCGTGGTGATATAGGCCGGGGTCGGTGGCGCCCCGGCGGCTGGATCCCGCATCGTGTTCACGCCGGTGTGTCTCAACCGGCCGGTTTCTGGGCCATCACATGGATGTAGCGCCCCAGGGAAACAAAGGGCTCCTGGCGGCAATATTGCTGCTCCATGGCGAGCAGGTCCTCGAACTTCTCGACCTGATCCTGCTTGTGGCGCATGTAGTCGTGGATGACGCGCACCCCGGTCTTGCCGATGATCCGCAATCCCCCCCGGCCTATCCAGTCATAGACCTGCTCGGGCAACTGGGGATTGGTGGGAGTCAGGGCAGTCTGGCGTTTCTTGCGAAGGCCCAGGCGCACATAGTCGAAATTGCCCACCACCAGGCTCTGGAACAGGAGGCCGTGACGATTGTAAAAAAGCAGCGACAGTATGCCCCCAGCCTTGACGAAAGGGAACAGACCCAGCAAGGTCTGGCGCGGCTCGGCGAGCCACTCCAGTACCGCGTGACAGAGCACCAGATCGAAGGTGCCGGTCACGTGGTGCTTGAGATCCTGAATGGGGCAATGGATGAGACGAATTCTGTCTTCCAACCCCTTCTGGGCGATCTGCTCCCGGGCCAGATCCAGCATTTCTGCCGACAAATCGCACAGCTCCACCTGGTGGCCCATGGCCGCCAGTTTCTGGGCGAAGTAGCCAAAGCCGCCGCCGGCATCCAGGATGCGCAGCGGCCGGTTGCCCAGGCGCGCCAGGCAGGCTTCGATGTCACTCCAGACAATGGTGGTGCGAATGCGCCCCTTGGTGGAGTCGTAAATGTTGCGAGCGAACTTGTCCGCGCGCCCGTCAAAACTCTGATCTTGCTTCAAGACACACTCATCTTCGACCGCCCCGCCATGAGGGCCGCAGGAGGAACCACACAGGATTGGGCCACAGGAAAAAAGAGGGGTATTCTGTCACATCCCGAATTTGCTGAAAACTCAAGGACGTGTCTGTCGTGTTCGAGCTCAACTTCTTTGTCATCAAGAAATGGCTGGGCCATCTGTTGATGCCGCTCCCCTTCTCTCTCTCCTTGTTGGTGCTGGCGCTCGCGTTGCTCTGGTTCACCCGCTTTCAAAAAAGCGGCAGGCTGCTGGCGACCCTCTCCTTGGTGATCATCGCCCTGATGGGGACGCGGCCGGTGAGCTACGAGCTGGCCCGCAGCCTGGAGCAGACCTATCCCCCCTTCGAGGTGAGCCAGCATCCTGACATCCAGGCCATCGTCGTGCTGGGCAACGGTCATGTGAGCGATCCGGCCATCCCAGAGCGCGCCTGGCAAAACAACATCTCCCTGGCGCGCACCCTGGAAGGGGTTCGCCTGGCCCTGGCCTATCCAGAGGCCGAGCTGGTCTTCTCCGGTGCCGTGGCCGGGGATCCCCTGTCGAACGCCGAGGTCAACGCCCGCATGGCGGCCAGCCTTGGCATCCCGCGTGCGCGCATGACGTTGTTTGAAAACAACAAAGACACCCATGACGAGGCGGTCAGCATCGCCGCCCACCTCAACGGCAAGCGGGTGGCGCTGGTGAGTTCGGCCACCCACCTGCCCCGGGCCATGGCTCTCTATCGCAGTCAGGGACTCGATGCGGTGCCGGCTCCCACCGATTACACCGCCAAGCAGAGTCAGGAGCTGCAACCCCTCTACAGCTACCTCCCCAAGGGGCGTTATCTGATGTATTCCGAGGCTGCCATTCACGAGTGGATTGGGGTATGGTGGGCCCGTTTGCGTGGGCAGGTCACCGAGTGAGCAATCGCGCCTTGCATTCCTGATTTGGATCAGGAAAGCGAAAAAAAATTACGTCATTTGCCGCCAGGTCAGCTATCTTGGGCTCGGTTCAATTCATATAATGTTGCGCAATCAAATGCCTAGGAGATATAGAAGATGAGACAGCACCTGGTAATGGGTAACTGGAAACTGAACGGCACCAAGGCTTCTGTAGAAGCACTGATCAAAGGACTGACCCCGGCCGCTGCCGCTCATCCTTCCGTGCAAGTGGCCGTCTGCCCGCCGGTTATCTTTTTGGGTCTGGTTGAACAGCTGACCGCTGGCAGCAAGATCGCCTATGGTGCCCAGAACGCCGACGTTCACGAGTCCGGCGCCTTCACCGGCGAAAACGCCCCCTCCATGCTCAAAGCCTTCGGCTGCACCTACTCCCTGGTCGGTCACAGCGAGCGTCGTACCCTGCACGCAGAGACCGACGACGTGGTGGCTGCCAAGTACGAAGCCATCCAGAAGGGCGGCCTGATCCCCGTGCTGTGCATCGGTGAAACCCTGGCCCAGTTCGAAGCCGGTACCACCAACCAGGTGGTCGAGACCCAGCTCAAGGCCGTGATCGATCGCTGCGGCATCGCCTCCTTCGAGAACGCCGTCATCGCTTACGAGCCGGTATGGGCCATCGGCACCGGCAAGACCGCCACCCCGGAGATCGCACAATCCGTGCATGCTCACATCCGTCAATACCTGGCCGGTTTTGATGCAGCCGTGGCTGCCAAGGTACAGATCCTGTACGGCGGCTCCGTGACTGGCGCCACCGCTGCCGACCTGTTCGGCCAGCCGGACATCGACGGTGGCCTGGTGGGTGGCGCGTCCCTGAAAGTGGACGACTTCTCCCAGATCATCGCTGGCGCCGCCAAGTAAGCGCCAAGCAAAGAGGGGCCCCGCCCCTCTTTGCATATCGCTTTCCTATGGACCCTCTCGCCATAGGAAAGCCGATATAGTAAAAGCGGCCAGCCGTATTTTTCAGAATCTTGATTTTCGACAACTCAGATCCAGAGGCACTCATGACCAAACAAATCAAACGTATTGGTGTTTTGACCAGTGGTGGTGACGCACCGGGTATGAACGCAGCCATCCGCGCCGTGGTGCGCGCCGGTCTGCATCATGGCCTGGAAGTTTACGGCATCTATGATGGCTACCTCGGTCTGCACCAGGACCGTATCGTCAAGCTCGAGCGTCACAGCGTCTCCGACGTCGTGAACCGTGGCGGTACATTCCTCGGCTCCGCCCGTTTCCCCGCCTTCAAGGATCCGAAAGTCCGTGCCGAAGCGGTCGAAAACCTGAAGAAACACGGCATCGACGCCCTGGTGGTCATCGGCGGTGACGGCTCCTACATGGGTGCCAAGAAGCTGACCGAAGAGGGCTTCCCCTGCATCGGCCTGCCGGGCACCATCGACAACGACATCGCCGGTACCGACTTCACCATCGGCTTTGACACCGCCCTGAACGTGGTCGTGGACGCCATTGACCGCCTGCGCGACACCTGCAGCTCCCACCACCGCATCTCCGTGGTCGAGATCATGGGCCGCCACTGCGGCGATCTGGCCATGTCTGCTGCTGTTGCCGGTGGTGCCGAGTACGTGATCGTGCCGGAAGTGGCCTTCGACAAGGAGAAGCTGCTGCAACAGATCAAGGAAGGGGAAGCCAAGGGCAAGAAGCACGCCATCATCACCATCTGCGAGCACGTCACCGACGTCAACGCCCTGGCAAAAGACATCGAGGCCATGACCGGCCGCGAAACCCGCGCCACCATCCTGGGTCACATCCAGCGTGGCGGTTCTCCCACTGCCCGTGACCGTATCATGTCCAGCCGCATGGGTGCCTTCGCCGTCGAGCAACTGCTGGCGGGCCAGGGTGGCCGCTGCGTCGGCATTCAGGGCAACGAGATGGTGCACCACGACATCATCGACTGCATCGAGAACCTGAAGCGCCCGTTCAACCAGGAGCTGTACGATCTCTCCACCACCCTGTTCTAAAGGCTGTGGTCTGACAAAAAACCCTCCTCTGGAGGGTTTTTTTATGCGGGCTCCTCACCCCCTCCTCCCTCTGCGGGGGCCCGGCTATCCACTGGCCACTGTCGCCATGTCTTACCCCTTGCCCGGCGGCCCTGAGCCTCTGACCCCACGACCTTCTCCTTTACTTCTTTCCCCCGCTTTTCTGCTTGCTCACCTTGTTCGCGACGGGTCTGGATAAAGGCCTTGGTGCCGCAGAGCCACGGCCCTGCGCCAGGCCTCACCTGCCCTTCATCCCATCACACTGGCGCCATATAGCCACCCGGGTGGGCCGACGATCTCTCCCGCTTCCCCTGCGCGCGGGCCCGGTGGCTCGCCCCCCAAGAAAACAGCGAAAAACGGGGCTTCCGGCCACCCAAGGCCCCATGAAGGTCAAACCCCCATTTTCCCGCCTTACCCCTTCCCTTCCATGCTCCTTTGACGGCCCTTTTGTCGTTTTTCCGTACTCTTTTTGCACCCAGCCTGTTTGGGATGAGCAGAAAATTGAGGCTTCATCGGATAACCCTGGCTGGCAACAGCCTTGCAGACTGAGGTTAGGGCACAAGTCGTGAGAAAACATGACATGGGATGACAAAACCTGGCTAGCAGCCACCAACCTCCCTATGGCGACATCAATCTGCGCATCCCGCAGGCCATTTTGCTGCTGAAAAATGGAAATCACCACAAAAACTCCAATCGGAACCACCAAAGAGAGCGTCATAAAAATAACATAACTCAATGTATTTAAAGGCTTTATATTCATCCACTTTCACTGGCATCACCACAAAACCCTTCACAGGACAAAAAACGCCCTTAAACTTGGAAAAATGCAGCCGCATTCCACCACCAAACCATTTTTGCCTCATAATTACATTTTTCGTTGTTTTATCGTTCTGTTGTGGTATCTTGGTTCCATCATGAGCCAACCAAGGGAGATAAAATCATGAAAGAGTTCGTAGTTACCGCCGTTTTCACCGTGTTTTTCACTCTGGTTGCCGTCTCCATGCCGTCGCTGGCACAGCTCTAAGTCGGCCAATCAGCCATCTGCCACCTCTGCCCCAGAGGGGCGGTTCAAAAAACAGACTGCAACATGGGTTTTTGACGCGCCCTGGCAAAGGATGATGCCAAGCCATCATTGAGCGCTATCTGCGCACACAAAACGACCTCGTCGACATCCATGCCATCTTTCAAGGGGAGCCCGGGCTCCCCTTGTCGCATCTCCCCCTGCGGGATTTACTCTTGTCCCCCTGCCCGTCACAATGGCCGCTGGATTTGCTACGCAGGAACCACCATGACTCAGGATGCCTTGCGCCACTGGCGCCGCGACCTTCATCGTCACCCCGAAGCCGCCTGGTGTGAATTTCGCACCACCACCCTCATAGCCCAACACCTCACTGAACTCGGTTTCTCCATCATGCTGGGGGATCAACTGCTCGCCAGCACCCTCATCATGGGACGGGAAATAGACGTCGAGGCCCAGAAGGCCCGTGCCCTGTACCAGGGGGCGCATCCGGAGTGGCTGACGCGGATCGACGCACTCACCGGCGTGATGGGACTCTGGGAGAGCGGGCGCCCCGGCCCCACCCTGGCGTTTCGCTTCGATATCGATGCGGTGGAGGTCGAAGAGAGCCAGGAGGTGTCACACCTGCCCGGCCAGGGAGGCTGGCACTCCGCCAACCCGGGCTGGATGCACGCCTGTGCCCACGATGGTCACACCGCCATCGGGCTGGTGCTGGCCGAGCGGATCGCGGCCCTCGCCGATCGCCTCACTGGCCGCATCAAGCTCTTCTTCCAGCCGGCTGAAGAGGGCTGCCGAGGCGGCAAGGCGCTGGCGGCAGGGGGGCAGCTCGACGACGTGGACGCTCTGCTGGCACTGCACATCGGCATTCACGCGAGCAGCGGTGAGCTGGTGGTCAACCCCACCGAGTTTCTCTGTTCAACCAAATTCGACGTGGAGTTCATGGGGCAAGCCGCCCATGCGGGGCTCGAGCCCAACGCAGGCCACAATGCCCTGGCGGCGGCCTGCATGGCCACCACCGCCATGCTCGGCATTCCCCGCCATCGGGATGGCATGACCCGCATCAACGTGGGGCAGCTCAACGGCGGCAGTGGACGCAACGTCATCCCGGGCCATGCCCGCCTGATGGGGGAGACCCGTGGCGCGACGCCGGCCCTCAACGACTACATGTTCAATCAGGTGCAGCAGATTGTGGAGGGGGCGGCCCTGATGCAGGGCGCGACCTACCACATCCGCAAACAGGGGGAAGCGATCGGCATCGAGAACAGCCCAGCCCTCATCGAGGAAATCGTGCCTCTCGCACAGGGGAATTCCCTTGATACCATCCACACCCGCCGCTTCGGGGCCAGCGAGGATGCCGGTTTCCTCATCGAGCGGGTACAGCAGCACGGCGGCGAAGCCGCCTATCTCATCCTGGGAGCCAACCTCGCGGCCCCCCACCATCATCCGGAGTTCGACTTCGACGAAGCCGTGCTGGCCCCCGGAGTGGCCTTGCTGGAGGCCTGGCTGCTCGCCCGCCTCGGCCGCTAGCAGACGCCGGATGCAAACAAGGCAGCCCATGGGTTGCCTTGTTTTTTTACATCCTTGCGGGCATAGGGGACCTACTCTCCCAGCACGATCGCGCAGAGATGGGCGAAGTGGTGGATCTCGTGGGTCGCCTCGCACGGGCCTGTCTCCCGTCCCGGGTTGTACCAGCAGGTGGCAAGCCCCTGGGCGGCGGCACCGGCGATGTCGGTCTTGGGATTGTCCCCCACCATCAACACCCGCGCCGGGCTCGGCTGACCCATCTGCGCCAAGGCATGCTGGAAGATGGCCGCCGCCGGCTTGGTCACCTGCACCTCGTCAGAGATAACGAGAGGCTCAAACCAGCTGTTCCAGCCCAGTTTGTCGAGGCGCCCGCGCTGGGGCAGGCTGAAGCCGTTGGTGATGATCCCCATTCTGACCTTGCTCTTCAGGGCCTGCAGGGTCTCCTCCACCCCCTCCAGCGGCACGCTCAGGGCGATGATCTGCTGCAGGAAGGTCTCGTTCATCGCCATGGGCGCCACGTTGACCTGCTCGGCAAAGAGCGAAAAACGGGTCTGCTGCAGGTGGGTGGCGTCAATCTCCCCTGAGTTGTACTGCTGCCAGAGCCGCTGGTTGAGGGCATGGTACTCCGCCATCTTGGGGGGAGTCGGCGCCACGCCGTAGATCTGCAGGGTCCGCTCCAGCGCCCTGGCGACCGGAAAATCGAGCACGGTTTCGTCCAGATCGAACAGCACCCAGTCATAGCTTGCTTGTTTCACGCTTGTCCTTATTGATTGTGCTTGGCCACGTTGTCATGCGTCGGGCGCCCCCATCCCCAGAGGGCTGTCGAGCAGGGTCAGGGTCAACCTGACACCAAAGCCGGTTACCTCGCTGCCCACCACGCCATTGCCCCCCTTGTTGCGAAAACCACTCAGGTCGAGGTGCAACCAGGGAAGCTCGGCGGGCACGAAGCGCGTGAGAAAACGGGCGGCATCGATGTGATCCGGGGAGGCGCCCGGCGCGCACTGTAACAGATCGGCCCACTCGCTATCGAGGTTGTCATCGTAATCCTCGTCTAGGGGGAAGGGCCAGACTCGCTCCCCGCTCTGCTGGCCCAGCGCTATCAGAGTGGTGAGCCACTCGGGGCGGTTGGAGAAGGCACCGCTGTAACGGCTGCCGAGCGCCCGTTTGCAGGCGCCAGTCAGGGTGGCGTAGTCGATCAGCAAGTCGGGGTTGTCCCCGGCCGCCAGGGTCAGGGCATCCGCCAGTACCATGCGACCCTCGGCATCGGTGTCCACCACTTCGATGGTGGTGCCGTTGAGGGCGGTCACCACCTCACCGGGCCGGAAGGCCTGCGGGCCGATGTGGTTCTCGGCGATGGCGAGCCAGCAGTGCACCTCAACGGGGAGTTTCGCCCGGCTGATGGCCAGCAGCGTGCCAAGGGCCACCGCGCTGCCCCCCATGTCCAGGTGCATGCCATACATGCTGCCACCGACTTTCAGGTTGTAGCCACCGGAGTCGTGACAGATCCCCTTGCCCACCAGCGCGAGGCGGCGCACCGGGTTGGCCGGGCAGTAGCTGAGCCTGACGATGGCGGCCTGACCGTTTGCCGAGCCCCTGGCCACCGCCAGGAAGGCGCCGGCGCCCAGGGTGGCGAGGGCCGCCTCGTCAAACTCCTGCCACTGCCACCCCTCCTGCTGCGCCAGTTGCTGCACAAAAGCCCGGTAGCCTTGGGCGTCAAGCTCGGAGGCGGGCAGCACTGCCAGGTGGCGAGCCAGACCGTTGCCTTCGGCTTCTGCGCTCAGGCGGGCCATGTCCAGCTCGCAAGGGGGGGAAAGTTGCAACTGCTGATAACCCGGTCTTGTCGCCTCACTCCGTTTCTGGGTCGGCAGGGTCACATCGGCGGCGAGCAGGCAGGCGAGCACCACCCTTGCCAGTTGCGCGCGATGCTCATCGTCAAAGCCCTCCAGATGGAGCGCCAGGTGCGTCGCCTTGAGGCCCGCCAGCGAGCCCACCCAGCTGCGCACCTGCTTGTAGAGCCGATGATCCAGGACCGGGCGGGCATCCATGAAGATCACCCGTTGCAGCCCCTGACTGTCGTCAAGGGAATAGGGGGCCTTCTGACCCAGGGCTATCTGGGTTGCCACGGCGGCAAAGGGAGGCGTCGCCAGCAGGGTATCGCGCGCTGAGTCGGCAATGAGCAGGAGTTTGACGGCAGCCGACCCTGCCATTACTTCGGCGAGGGAGGTGTTCTGCATCGTGATTTGGGGAGAAGAATAGCTAAAAGGGGTCATCACAGGGTGCGGCCTCATCCATGAACAGAAAGCAGGATGATACCGAACAAATGGCGAGAGGGATCGGAAAAACACACATTATTGTGTGCAAGCAACAGATGCTGGAGGTAATCAGAGAGGTAATGCAGAAGAAAATCAGTCAGAAGTTGGTTGCGGGGGCCGGATTTGAACCGACGACCTTCGGGTTATGAGCCCGACGAGCTACCGAGCTGCTCCACCCCGCGTCCGAATTGCATTGCCACCACAAAAAGCAGAGCAGTTGCTTTTTGCTGTCTTCGTCTCCACCGCAGCGCTATGCGCTTGTCATGGATACAAATAGTTGGTTGCGGGGGCCGGATTTGAACCGACGACCTTCGGGTTATGAGCCCGACGAGCTACCGAGCTGCTCCACCCCGCGTC
>NZ_JBFOCW010000066.1:0-29768 GCF_040908005.1 Aeromonas sp. s1(2024)
TGCGCCTGTTGTGGGCATACTGCGAAGGATAACCGCCAGACGCAAAGCCAGTTTAAATGCGCTGCGTGTGGTTATGAGGCGAACGCCGATGTGAACGGCGCTCGCAATATTTTAGCGGCGGGACACGCCGTTTTAGCCTGTGGAGGCGTGGTGCAATCAGGCCGCCCGATGAAGCAGGAACCCGGTACTGCGCGAGCAGCTATCACCCAGTAATGGGAATCCCCCTCCTGTGACGCGAAGCGCTAAGGTGGGGGAGGATGTCAACAAGGTTTCCGGATCTACCTTAGGCCATCGGCACATCAACCGATCATCACGACCGAACTCTGGTCTGACAGAGAGTGCTTACACCTGAGGAAAGAACAATGAAAAAGACAGCATTGACGATGGCCATCTCCAGCCTGCTGCTGGCCGGTGGTGCACAGGCCGCCAACGTTTACGATCAGAATGGTACCAAACTGGACATCGGCGGCCGCGTCAACGGCATGTACTACGGCACCGATGACAACGCCACCGAAGGCGATGCCAGCTACCTGCGTCTGCACATCGCAGGTGAAACCAAGGTTGACGAGGATCTGACCGCGTTCGGCTTCGCCGAGTACAACCTGCCGGTCTCCGGTTCTGACAACGACGAGCTGCGTTACGCCTATGCGGGCATCAAGCACGATCGCTTCGGTGCCTTCAGCTACGGCCGCCAGGACGGTCTGTTCACCAAGGCGGTGAACAACTACACAGACGTGCTGCCGGAGTGGGGTGGTGATGGTCTGGGCAAGGACACCGAGGTGTTCGGCACCGGCCGTACCAACGGCCTGGCCCAGTACATGTACAACTGGCAGGGGCTGACCCTGGGTGCCCAGTTCACCGGCAACAACGACCCGCAGAACGCGAGCCGCAGCGAGCGCGTCGGTCCGAACAGCACCTGGAGCCCGAAAGGTTCTTCCGAGGGGTATGCCCTCTCTGCCAACTATGACTTCAACATGGGCCTGAGCCTGGGTGCCGCCTACAACCAGGCAGGCAAGACCGACGAACAGGCCGAGAACGTGAGCTTCGGCGGCGACAACGATGCCAAGCTGTTCGGGGTGGGCGCCAAGTATGCCGTCGGCAACCTCTACATGGCCGCCACCTACTCCCACGGTGAAGATCACCTCTTCGTGGATACCGGCTCCCTGCGCGGTTACGCCGAGAAGATGGATGGCTACGAAGCGGTCGTGCAGTACAACATCACGCCGAAGTTCAAGCCCTCCCTGGCCTACCTGCGTACCGACGTGAAGGACAGCGCTCACGGCATCGATGACACCGCGACCGAATACGTCTCCGTGGGTGCCTGGTACAACTTCACTGACAACTTCAATGCCTACGTGGACTACAAGATCAACCTGCTGGACGAAGTGGGTTCCACCGGCAAGAACAGCCTGAACAAGTCCACCGACGACATCGTCGCCGTGGCCCTGCAGTACAACTTCTAAGTCGTCCCGGACGCACTGCACATCCCAGGACCGGCCCATGTGGTCGATCTTTTTGTTGCTGGCGGACCGCGCTGGATGACAAGAGCGGCACGCCGGGGTTCAGCAATGGCCCTGTGTGGTCGATACCCTTGTTGTCGGGGCCGGTGCGTGGCTGTGCTTGCCATGAGGCAGTGATGGGGCGATGATCACGCCCCGTGGTCAAGATCCTATCTTTCCTCGACGCTTTTCATTATTTCTATATAGGCTTGCGTTGTCCCGACAGGGAAAGCGGGGCTGGTTGGCATGTCGCAGCTCCGGTGCGGGGCAATTTCGGGAAATGGACGTAAGGGCGTTATATGGCGAGCATATTGGATTCAGTGGATCAACGTACCCAGCTTGTAGGGGAGAATCGCCTGGAACTGCTGATGTTCCGTTTGGGTGCCCAGCAACTGTTTGCGATCAACGTCTTCAAGGTGCGGGAAGTGGTCAAGCTGCCTCATCTGAACAAGATGCCGGGGTCCCACCACAACATCAGCGGCGTCGCCAACATTCGCGGCGTCTCCATCCCCGTCATCAACCTGCGCGGTGCCATCGGGATGCGTCCCATGGCCATCGATCAGGAGTCCAACCTCATCATCACCGAGTACAACCGCACCATTCAGGGGTTCCTGGTGGGGCAGGTGGCCCACATCGTCAACATGACCTGGAAGGACATACTGCCGCCGCCCCGTTCGGCGGGTCGTGCCAACTACCTCACCGCCATCACCCGCATCCCGGAAGGGGGCGTTGACCAGATCGTCGAGATCATCGACGTGGAGAAGGTGCTGGCGGAGATCATCACCTATGACGTGCGCATCTCGTCCGAGGTGCTGGACGAAGAGATCCTGCCCCAGATGCAGGGACGTCGGGTGCTCATCGTCGATGACTCCAGCACGGCCCGCAACCAGGTGCGCGAGACCCTCGCCCAGCTCGGGCTCGAGGTCATCGAGTGCCAGGACGGCTTGCAGGCCCTCAAGCTGCTCAAGGGGTGGTGCGATGCGGGCAAGAAGGTGACCGACGAGATCATGCTGATGATCACGGACGCCGAGATGCCGGAGATGGATGGTTATCGCCTGACTCACGAGGTGCGCAGCGATCCGCGCATGTCCGATCTCTTCATCACCCTGAATACTTCCCTGAGCGGCAACTTCAACGAGGCCATGGTCAAGAAGGTGGGGTGCGATCGCTTCATCTCCAAATTCCAGCCCGACTTGCTGGTGGACGTGGCCCAGCAGCGGATGCGGCAGATCCTGGGCCGTTGAACCCGGCACGCCGAACCATGAAAAAGCCCCCGCCATGCGGGGGCTTTTTGCTGAGCAAGGGGAAGGCCAGGGGCCCGGCCACCGGGCTATTGTGTCAGCAGAGGCTCGACAAAGCGGGCGACCTTGTCGCGGATCCGGGGCTGGGCGGCGGCCGTCGGGTGCAGTCCATCGTTCATCATGAGTTCAGGGCGCAGCACAATATCATCCAGAAAGAAGGGCATCAGCGGCAGGTCATTGGCCTTCGCAAGATCCGGGAAGATCTGCTCGAACTGTTGCAGATAGCGCGCCCCATAGTTGCGGGGCAGCAGGATCTGGGTCAGCACCGTCTTCGCCTGGTGCGCCCGGGTGAGCTCGATCATCTTGGTCAGGTTGGCCCGGGTGATGGCGGGAGCAAAGCCCCGCAGCCCGTCGTTGGCGCCGAGTTCGATCAACACCCAGTCCGGTCTGTGGGTTTCGAGCAGAGCGGGCAGGCGGGCCAGGCCGCCCTGGGTCGTTTCACCGCTGATGCTGGCATTGATGAGGGTGTGTTCTCCCCCCTGCTGCTGCCACTTTTCATTGAGCAGGGCAGGCCAGCTCTGTTCGGCCTGCATCTGGTAGCCGGCACTCAGGCTGTCGCCCAGTACCAGCAGGGTCTGGGCCTGGACGGACGCTGCCCAGCAGCACAGGCAACTCACGGCAAACAAGAGACGCATCATGCAGTCAACTCCCACGTTCTATTGTCATTACAGGTTCAGGCAAACAGGATACCCAAGATGAGTTCAACGCCCATTATCGCCGTCAGGGGGCTCGGTAAAACCGTTCGCCTCGGTCAGGAAAGCCTCACCATCCTTGAAGGGATCGATCTGCAAGTCAATACCGGCGAGACGCTGGCGCTGGTCGGTGCGTCCGGTTCCGGCAAGTCCACCCTGCTCGGTTTGCTGGCCGGTCTCGATCTGCCGAGCAGCGGCGAGATAGAGATCCTCGGTCACTCCCTCACCCGGCTGGACGAGGAGGGACGCGCCAGGCTGCGGGCCGAGCAGGTGGGGTTCGTGTTCCAGTCGTTCCTGCTGCTGCCCACCCTGAGCGCCCTGGAAAACGTCATGTTGCCGGCCGAGCTGCGGGGGGAGACCGACAGCGAGCCCCGTGCCCGGGAGCTGCTGGCACAGGTCGGTCTGGGAGAGCGGTTACACCACCTGCCGCCACGCCTCTCCGGCGGCGAGCAGCAGCGGGTCGCCATTGCCCGTGCCTTCATGACCCGTCCCAGCCTGCTGCTGGCGGACGAGCCCACCGGCAACCTCGACAGCAAAACGGGGGAGACGGTGATCGAACTGCTGTTTCGTCTCAACCGCGAGCACAACACCACCCTGGTGGTGGTGACCCATGACCATGAACTGGCCCAGCGCTGCCAGAGGCAGCTGGTGATGTCAGCCGGGCGGCTGGAGGCACAATCTGTCATGGCGGCCAAGGTGGGAGAGCTGTCATGAGTCAGTGGCGACTGGGATTGAAGCTGCTGCGCCGGGAAGGGTTCAGCGGCGAGCTGCGCTGGTTTGTGCTGGCGCTGGCGCTGAGCGTCGCCTGCGTGCTCAGCGTGGCTCTGGTGGCGGATCGGCTGGATGCGGGGCTCAAGGCCTCCGGGCGGGATTTCATCGGAGGGGACAGGGTGCTGCGCTCCGCGACGCCGGCACCGGCAGAGTGGCTGGCGCAGGCGCATCAGGAGGGGTTGGCCGTGCAGACCACGGTCAGCTTCAACAGCATGCTGTTTCACGGCGATACTCTGCAACTGGCCTCCATCCGTGCCGTGCCCGGGGATTTTCCCTTCTACGGCAAGCTGGAGCTCACTCCCCAGCGCACCCCGGCGCCCGGCGAGATCTGGCTCTCCGCCAGGGTGATGCAGCTGCTCGGCGCCAAGGTGGGGGAGGCACTCGAGGTCGGCAACACCCGGCTGACGGTGGCAGGGGAGCTGGGCCAGGAGCCGGATCAGGGGTTCAGCCCCTTCCAGATGGCGCCAAGGGCCTTGATCCACAGCGCCGATATCGAAGCGACCGGGGCCCTGCTGCCGGGCAGTCGCCAGCAGTGGCGCTATCTCGTCAAGGGACCCCGCGACGCCATCGCCCGCTATGAGGCCTGGCTCAACCCCAGGCTGAGCGCCGGGCAAAAGCTCGTCAAACCCGACGATCAGGGTACCCAGGTGGGGAAATCCCTGGGCAATGCCGAGCGCTTCTTCCGTCTGGCATCCCTTGCCGGCGTGCTGCTCGGCGCCCTGGCCATGGGGATAGCGGTGCGCCATTTCGCCGAGCGCCAGACCAACATGGTGGCCCTGCTCAAGACCCTGGGGGCTTCGCGGCGCACCCTGTGGCAACTGATGGGCACCCTGCTGTTCTCCCTGACCCTGGTGGGGGCCCTGATGGGGCTGGTGGCGGGCAGCGCCATGCAGTGGCTGACCCTGAACCTGCTGGGGGATCTGCTGCCTGCGGATCTGCCGCCCCCCTCCTGGCGACCCTTTGCCCTTGGCCTCGCGGTCGCCTTCTTCATCACCCTGATGCTGGCGTTCGTCCCCTTCCTGAGGCTGCTCAAGGTACCGCCGCTGCGGGTGCTGCGCCGGGAGCTGGAGGCGGGGATCCCCCCCTGGCTGACGGTGCCCGTGGGGCTCATCGGGCTGTTTGCCCTGGTGTGGGGCTTTACCGCCGACATCAGGCTGGCCTGCGGGCTCATCGGTGGCATGGGGGTGTTGATGGCGCTGCTGGCCCTGCTCGCCTCCGTGCTGCTGCGTCTTGGCAGTCGGCTCAAGGGGCCCCATGCCCTGCGCCTGGCCATCAATCACCTCTCCCGGGAGCGGGGCAGTGGTCTGTTCCAGCTGGCGGGCTTCGCCCTGGCCCTGATGCTGTTCGGGCTGCTGTGGGCGGCGCGGGTCGATCTGCTGGAGGATTTTTCCACCCGGTTGCCTGCCGACGCCCCGAACCGCTTCCTGGTCAATGTGGCGGACAGCGAGCGGGAAGGGATCCTAGCCGATCTGCACCAGGCCGGGGCCATCACCTCGGACTTCTACCCCATGGTGCGCGGGCGCTTGACCCGTATCGCCGGTGAGGCGGTGGGGGAGGATGCGGCGCGGGAGGGGGTGGACAGAGAGCTCAACTTCACCACCACATCGGCCCTGCCCGCCGACAACAAGGTCACTGCCGGTCAATGGCTGGCCGGCAAGGGGGAGGTCTCCGTCGACGAGGCACTGGCGGGACGGCTCGGCATCGCGCTCGGAGACGTGCTCGGCTTCACCATAGAGGGGCAGGCGTTCGAGGCCAGGGTGACCAGCCTGAGGTCCATCAAGTGGGACAACATGAGGCCGAACTTCTACATGATCTTCTCGCCGGATGTGTTGGCCCCCTTCTCCCAGACCTGGCTCGGCAGCTATCGTCTGCCGCCTGAGGGGCGAGGGGCAGAGGTGGAACTCATCCGCCGCCACCCCACGGTGAGCCTCATCGATGTGGAGGATCTGATAGGCCGCCTCACCCTGGTCTCCGATCAGGTGAGCCGCGCCCTGGGGTTGATGCTCGGGCTGGTGACGGTGGCCGCCCTGCTGGTGCTGCTGACCCAGACCCAGGCCGGCATGGCCCATCGGCGCCGGGAGCTGCTGCTGATGCGCACCTTGGGGGCGGGCAGCGCCCTGCTCGAGAAGATGCTGCGCTGGGAGCTGGTGGCGAGCGGTGCCCTGGCAGGGCTCTGCGCCGCCATGGTGGTGGAGCTCTGCTCCTTCGGCCTGCAGTGGTGGTGGGAGGGGGCGCAGTGGCAGTTCCACTGGGCCATCTGGGCTGCACTCCCCCTGCTTGGGGCCGTGCTGGTGACCCTGGCCGGACAGGGCATGCGCCGCCAACTGCTGGCGGGTACCCTGAGCGACCGGCTCAGGGGACTGGGGCAGGGGCTGCTCTGATGGCTCGACACATCCCGACCTTGGTCGGGATGTGTCATTGGGTCAACGGGGTGAGTGCAGCAGATTGTCCAGAGCGCCGGGCAGGGCCGGGAAGCTGAAGTGAAAACCGGCCTGCTGCAAGCGGGCGGGCAGCACGTGCTGTCCGGTGAGCAGCAGATCCGCCGCCTCTCCCATCAGGAGTCGCAGGAGGGGGGCCGGTACGAAGAAGAGGTGCGGGCGATGGAGCGTGGCGGCCAGGATCTCGCTGAACCGGCGATTGCTGACCGGTTGCGGGGCCGTGCCGTTGAAGATGCCGTCACACTCGCCGTGCTCGACGAGAAACAGCATGGCCCGCACCAGATCCTGCACGTGGATCCAGCTCATCATCTGGGTGCCGCTGCCCATGGGGCCGCCGAGGCCCAGGCGGTAAGGGGGCAGCATCCTGGGCAAGGCGCCCCCCTCCATGCCGAGTACCAGGCCTATGCGCAGGATGCAGACCCGGGTCTGGGCCGAGCGGGCCTGCTGGGCAAGCTGCTCCCACTGCTGACAGAGACGGTGGGTGAATTCGTCGTGAGGGCTCTGGCATGTTTCATCCAGAGGGGCGTCATCCTGGCGGCCATACCAGCCGATGGCGGAGGCATTGAGCAGCAATCTGGGGGGCGTGCTGGAGAGTTTGACGAGATCCACCAGCTGTTCGGTCAGCAGCCAGCGGCTGTTGCAGAGCAACTGCTTGCGGGACTCGCTCCAGCGTCCGGCGGCGATGGGTTCGCCGGCCAGGTTGATGACGATGTCCACGTCATTGAGGTGATCCAGCCTGTCCAGACTGTCCAGCAGGGTGACATCGTGGCCGAGCAGCTCGTAGGCCCGGCTGCCCTGGCGGGTCAGCACGACTACTTCGTGCGCCACCTTGAGGTGTGCCACCAGACGGCGGCCGATAAACCCCGTGCCCCCCGTGATCAGTATCTTCATGTCCTGCCTCCCTGACGCTCTAGGGTCTACTCTAGAGCCTGGGTGCCCGATGGACAAGCTCCTGTTTTTATGAGCATTATGATTTTTGTCTCCCAAGACGCCGCCCCCTTTGTCCACGGGGTTGCCGGGCGTTGCGACCACGGGGGGCGCCGTGGCGCGGCGGTATCAGGGGCGCATTCCGGCTTGCCAAACGGGCGCCAGCGGGTAAACTCGAGCGCTTTTTCGCCATGTTCATGAGGGCCGTTATGCCATTTCGACGTTTGAAGGTGCGTCAATTCTATGTTCGGCTGCTCTGTGCCTTGCTGGCCGGTCTGTTGCCCATGCTCCTTGGGCTCGTCATCGTCATCTGGCAGACCGCCACCGGCGTGAAACAGGATGCGGTGGCGCGCCTGGAACATGCCAGGGTCATGTTCGACCGCACTCTGGACAATGCCCAGTTGGCGGCGTCGGCCCTCACCGGCAGCCTGGGCAGGCCCTGTCTCGAGGTGGTGCAGGGGCTCAGGGATCAGGTGGCCACGGTGCCGGATGTGCGCAGCGTCAACCTGGCCAGGGGAGATCGGATCTACTGCTCTTCCCTCTATGGCCCAGTCGATGGCGGCATCAAACTGGATGACTATGTCGGGGGCAGGCTCGACCTGATGAAGGGCAACCCGGTCACCCCGAATCGCCCCCTCATCGCCTACCGGGAAGAGGTGGGCGAGTTCAGCGTGCTGGTGGGGGTCGACGGCTACTACCTGCTCAACATCCTGGACATGCTGAGCCGCAACTCCCCACTGGGGCTGGTGGTCGGCAACGAGATGCTGCTGCGAAACAGCGAGCTCACCGACAAGCTGATCCCCAAGGACCGCAGTGGCTATCTAGAACAGGTCTCGACCAGGTACCCGTTCAAGGTAGTGACCACGGTGTCGGTGGATGAGTACCGTGCCCACATCTGGGACTACTCCAAGGTGGGCGTCATTATTTATCCTCTGCTGAGCCTGCTGCTCGGGGTGGCGGTCTTCTGGCTGATGGGCCGTTCGACTTCGCCGGCCCAGGAGCTGAAACGGGCACTCTCCCAGCAGGAGTTCATCCCCTATCTGCAACCCGTGGTGAACGGGGAGGACGGCCAATGGAGCGGTTGCGAGGTGCTGATGCGCTGGCAACACCCCCGTCAGGGGATGATCTCGCCGGATCGCTTCATTCCCCTGGCAGAGGACAGTGGCCTCATCGTGCCCATGACCCGGCTGCTGATGGCGCAGGTGCGCGAACAGTTTGCGGGCAAGGCGCACCATCTGCCGCGAGGGTTCCACTTCGGCTTCAACATCAGCGCCAGCCACTGCAAGGATCTGAGCCTGGTGGAGGATTGCCGGGATTTCATCAACGCTTTCAAGGGGAATCCCATCAAGCTGGTGCTGGAGCTGACCGAGCGCGAGCTCATCGTGGCGGACGAGACGACGGACCGGCTCTTTGCCGAGCTGCATGCCCTCGGGGTCTTCATCGCCATCGACGATTTCGGCACCGGCCACTCCAGCCTGACCTACCTGCAGACCTTCCAGGTCGACTTCCTCAAGATCGATCAGAGCTTCGTCGGCATGATTGGGTCGGACGCGCTCTCCAGCCACATCGTGGAGAACGTCATCGATCTGGCGACCCGGCTCGGTCTGCAACTGGTGGCGGAAGGGGTGGAGAATCAGGTGCAGGCCGACTATCTGAAGGCCCGCGAGGTGACCTTCCTGCAGGGCTACCTGTTTGGCAGGCCCATGCCCATGAAGGAGTTTGTCAGCCAGCTGGCCGGCCAGGGGCGCTGAGGGGAAAGCGCGAGGCAAAAAAAACCNGCTGGTTTTTTTATGGCCGGATGGCTCAGAGCATGCGGGCCAGGGCGCGGCACAGACGCTGAACACCCTCTTCCGTGGTCGCCTCATCCACACAGGAGAAGCTCAGGCGCAGGGTGTTCTGGATCTCGGGGCGCACATAGAAGGGGGCGCCGGGCACGAAGGCCACCTTCTCCTTGATGGCCTCGTCGAACAGGGCCATGGCACTGACGCTGGGCGGCAGGGTCAGCCAGAGGAACATGCCCCCTTCGGGACGGGTGTAGCTGACGCCGGGCGGACAGTGGCGGGCGAGGGCGGCTTCCATGGCGGCACGCTGGCGACCATAGACCTCCTTGATCTTCTCCAGGTGAGCGTCGAGGGAGTTGTCGCTCAGGAAGCGGTGCAGCACCTGCTGGCTGAAGGCGTTGCTGTGCAGGTCGGTGGCCTGCTTGGCGATGGTGACCTTCTTGCGCAGCCAGTCCGGCACCACCATCCAGCCCAGGCGGAAGGCGGGTACCACCGTCTTGGAGAAGGAGCCGAGCAGCACGGTGTTGTGGGGGGCCAGCTTGGCGATGGGGGGCAGGTGCTCCCCTTCGAAGCGCAGCTCGCCGTAGGGGTCGTCTTCCACCATCAGCAGATCGTGGCGCACCAGGCGCTCGGCCAGGGCTTCCCGGTTGGCGCGGCTGTAGGATACACCACTCGGGTTCTGGAAGTTGGGCACGCCGTAGAGCAGCCTGGCGCTGGAGCCCTGCTCCAGCAGCGCATCCAGCGCGGCCAGATCCAGCCCCTCTTCACCCAGGGTGATGGGCTTGAAGTTCGGTTGATAGACGGAGAACGCCTGGATGGCGCCAAGGTAGCCCGGCTCTTCGATGATGAGATCCTGCCCCTCGTTCACCAGCACCTTGCCCAGCAGATCCAGCGCCTGCTGGGAGCCGCTGGTGATGAGGATGTTGTCAGGATTGACGGTCATGCCGTGGCGGCTCAGGTAGCGATCGGCGATGAACTGGCGCAGCGGGGCAAAGCCCTCGGTGGTGGCGTATTGCAGCGCGGCGGCTCCCTGCTCGCGCAGCACGTCCTGGCAGGCTTGCTCGATGGCCTTGACCGGGAACAGATGGGGGTTGGGCAGGCCGCCAGCGAAGGAGATGATCTCCGGATTGGCGGCAACTTTGAGGATTTCGCGGATAAAGGAAGGCTCGACCTTCTCGAAGCGCTGGGCAAAAAACGGCTGCATAGGGTTCTCTCTGACTAGGTGGCGGTCGCTCCATTCAACCGCCAGGTTATCCGTTTGTATCAGATTTCAGAAATGAGGCAATGGCTGTCACAAAAATCCATAAAAAAGGGCAGGTTTGGCACCTGCCCGAATTTTATCGTCCCGACCCCGGTCAGGGGCGCAAAAACCCCTGTCAGGGGGGCATCGGGCGGGGTGGGGGTCAGAGCCCCGGCGCCTTGAGGAAGCGGATCATCAGGTCGGTGTTGGCCCCGAGCTGCTGCTCGATCCGGCCCGGGAAGAGCTCGGCCATCTTGTCGAGGCGATCATGCTCCGTGTGCCAGATCTTGCCCCACTGGGTCTCGCTGTCCCGGTCGCAGGCGCTCTTGGTGGCGTCGTCGTAGCAGTCCCACAGTGCCGGATTGGTGCTCTGGGAGTAGCCGTCATAGCCATCTTCCCCGTTGATGGTGAAGTTGGTGGCCTCCACGTAGGCGATGGGCACCCCCAGGCAGGCAAAGGGGGCATGATCGGACCAGCTGCCGGTCTCCCCTTCCGGGTAGCCGCTGTAGCTGGGGTGGATGGCGAACGGGGTGGCGGTCTGCTGGGAGATGGCCAGCAGGCGATCGCGCACCTTGGGATCGAAGCTGTAGCGGCTCGGGTCGGCGCAGTTGTACTCGGCCACGTCGGAGTGGGCCGAGTGGACATAGACGATGTCGCCCCCGGCGATGGTGTCGTAGTTCACCATGGCCAGCAGCTTGGCGACGGCATCGGTGTCGAGACTGGCGGCATAGGCTCTGGAGCCGTTGAGGCCGTTCTCCTCGGCGCCGAAGAAGGCGAAGCGCACCGTGTAGGGCAGGGTCTCTCCCTTGAGTGCCTCGGCGACCGCCAGCAGGGCGGCGACGCCGGCCCCGTTGTCGGTGGCGCCTTCGGATCCTTTCTTCTCGCCGGTGCTGTCATAGTGGGCACCGATGAGGATCACCTTGTCGCTCTGACCCTTGAGCTCGGCGACGATGTTCTGGGAGGTTCGTTCGGTGCCGCCCCTGGTGTAGGTGAACGGCTGGTTCTGCACCTCGTAGCCCCAACCGGCCAGGTGATCCTGGATCCAGGCGGCGGCGCGGGTTTCGGCCTCGGTGCCCGTGGGACGAGCGCCTATCCCTTCTGCGCCAGAGCTCAGTTGCACCAGAAATTCATGGGCCTGAGCCGCGGGGGCAGGGGGTTGGGAGTCGTTGTCAGAGGGGTTGCAACCGGCCAGCAGGGCAGGCAGGACGAGGGCCAACAGGGTTTTCTTCATACTGCAATCCTTTGTTGTATATGGTTTTATTTTTCCGCGTCAGGATGAACCCGACGTCCGGCAGATTCTGTGAAGGGGGTGGCATTTGTCAACCTTGCCGGTGGATGTGGGCAGTCCCGGGGGATTTGTTGTGGGAAACACTTGCGCCTTGTGCCTATCTTGGGATAATTCGCTCCCCTGTTTTTGCGAACTGATGCAATAACGAGCGATCCATTTATGTCGGCTCTGTTCCAGAGCGATGCAATAACGAGCAATTTACTATGTCTGTGACCCAAGATGTGTTTAACGAAGACGGCAAGTTCATGCGCAAGATCCGCAGCTTCGTCCGTCGCGAAGGCCGCCTGACCAAAGGGCAGGAGAAGGCCCTGGAAGAGCTCTGGCCGGTCATGGGCATCGATTTCGCACCAGAGCCGCTCGACATGGTGGCCCTGTTTGGCCGCGAGGGACCCGTGGTGCTGGAGATCGGGTTCGGCATGGGCGCCTCCCTGGTGGAGATGGCCAAGAACGCCCCCGAGAAGAACTTCATCGGCATCGAGGTGCACTCTCCGGGTGTGGGCGCCTGCCTTGGCACCGCCCAGGAGGCGGGCGTCACCAACCTGCGCGTCATCTGCCACGATGCGGTGGAAGTGCTGGAGCACATGATCCCGAACGGTTCTCTCTCCTGCCTGCAGCTCTTCTTCCCGGACCCCTGGCACAAGAGCCGCCACCACAAGCGTCGCATCGTGCAGCCTGCCTTTGCCCAGGATATCCGCCAGAAGCTTGCCATCGGTGGCGTCTTCCACATGGCCACCGACTGGGAGAACTACGCCGAGCACATGCTGGAGGTGATGAGTGCCGCCGAGGGGTACGAGAACACCTCCGCCACCGGCAACTGGGTGCCCCGTCCCGACTGGCGCCCCCTGACCAAATTCGAGCAGCGTGGCCATCGTCTGGGCCACGGTGTCTGGGATCTGATTTTCAAACGAGTCAACTGAGTCAACGTATCAACTAAGGAGCTATCATGGCCAACCGTAGCCGCCGTCTGCGCAAGAAACTGCGCGTCGATGAATTCCAGGAAATGGGGTTCGACATCAGTTTCAACTTCCCGGTCGGCACCGCCGAAGAGACCATTGATGCTGTGGTCGATGCGCTGATCGACGAGGTGATTGAGCCTCGCAAGCTGGCCTTCGCCGGCTCGGGTCACCTGGCCTGGGAAGGGATGATCTGCACCCAGCAGCTCGGCAAGTGCTCCGACGAAGACCGTTCCGCCGTTCAGACCTGGCTGCAAGGCAAAGGGCTGGAGGCCGTGGTGGTCACCGAGCTGTTCGATCTCTGGTACGGCGAGCCGGCCTGATATCTGACTGCCTCCCGGGCAGATAGAAAATCCCGCCGCCGGCGGGATTTTTGTCGGTGGGCTGGCCCCGCCTCGTTTCACGTCATGGAATAGCCAATGGTGTTGTCATCCGAATTACTGGCCGGCATCCTGGAAGAGGTGCGTCCGCTGCTCGGGCAGGGGAAGGTGGCCGATTACATTCCCGCCCTGGCCCAGGTGCCTGCCGACCGGCTGGGGATCGCGGTCTGTACCGTTGAAGGAGAATTGTTCACCGCAGGTGACGCTTTCGAGCCCTTCTCCATCCAGAGTATCTCCAAGGCCCTGAGCCTCACGCTGGCCTTGACCCTCTATCAGGAGGAGGAGATCTGGGCCCGGGTGGGCAAGGAGCCCTCCGGTCAGCCGTTCAACTCCCTCGTCCAGCTGGAGTTCGAGCAGGGCATTCCCCGCAACCCCTTCATCAACGCCGGTGCCCTGGTGGTGAGCGATCTACTGGAAACCCGGCTCACCGCTCCCCGCCAACGCACTCTGGAACTGGTGCGCCGCCTGTGCGGCAACCCGGCCATCATGGCGGATCAGGTGGTGGCGCGCTCCGAGTACCAGCACTCCGCCCGCAATGCCGCCATCGCCTATCTGATGAAGGCCTATGGCAACTTCGAGAACGAGGTGGACAAGGTATTGCAGAGCTACTTCAATGCCTGCGCCATCCGCATGAGCTGCGTCGATCTGGCACGAGCCTTCGTCTATTTGGCCAACCGGGGCGTCCCCCTTGGCGAGAGCACGCCCCTGCTGCCGGCCCGTACCACCAAGCAGGTCAATGCCCTGCTCGCCACCTGCGGCCTCTATGACGAGGCGGGCGACTTCGCCTACCGGGTCGGCATGCCGGGGAAATCCGGGGTGGGGGGCGGCATCATGGCGCTGATCCCGGGAGAGCTTTCCATCTGCGTCTGGTCACCCGAGCTCAACAAGGCGGGCAACTCCCTGGCCGGGACGGCGGCGCTGGAGCTGCTGGCCGAGCGCCTGGGCCGCTCCATTTTTTAACTCTCTTCACTATGCATCGAGACGACATCATGAAACGAATGACTGGACTGTGGCGAAGCTGCCTGACCGCCTTGCTGCTCTGGTGTGCCTGGCCCGCGCTGGCCGCCGAGCTGCCCCCGCTCTCCCTGGCGGATGCCAAGGGGAAGGAGGCGGTGATCCTGGATACCCGCCCGAGCTATTTCTATCAGGGCTGGCCCATGGACGGGGAGAAGCAGGGGGGCCATGTGGCCGGTGCCGAGCTGCTCTCCGCAGAGTGGAAATACAGTGACGAGGAGTGGCCTGTGGCGCTTGCGAGCAAGGGGCTGAAGGCCGACAAACCCGTCGCCCTCTATGGCACCCCTCGCGAGGTGGCCGAGGTGGCCCGTCTGCTGCGCCAGCAGGGCATCAAGCAGCTGTTCGAGCTGCAGGGATGGAAAGAGGCGCCCCGGGAGCATCTGGCACGCTGGCAGCAGCTGGTCCATCCGCTCTGGCTGGCGGACTTGCAGGCAGGCAAACCGGTCATCGCCGCCCCCAAGGGGGAGTGGAAGGTGTTCGAGGTGGACTGGGGATCCCCCAAGGCCTATCTGCTGAGCCACATTCCGGGAGCCGGCTACATCGACACCAACCGGCTGGAAGGGGAGCCGCTGTGGAACAAGGTCTCTGACGAGGCGCTCAAGGCGCTGCTGCTGGAGAACGGCATCCGTCATGACACCACCGTCATCCTCTATGGCCGCAACACCATGGCGGCGGCCCGTGCGGCCCATCTGATAATGTATGCGGGGGTCGAGGATGTGCGGCTGCTGGACGGCGGGCTGGAGGCCTGGTTCGTGCAGCATCTGCGCACCGAGACCGGGCTGGCCAACAAGTTCACCCCGGCCAAGGAGTTTGGCGTGGCCATCCCGGCCCATCCCGAGTACTACACCACCCTTGACCAGGCCAAGGCCCTGCTCAAGCAGCCGGACGGCGCCCTGGTCAGCGTGCGCACCTGGGACGAGTTCGTGGGCAATACCTCGGGCTACAGCTACATCAAGCCCAAGGGGGACATTCCCGGGGCCAGATGGGGTCATGGCGGGGTGGATGCCAACAGCATGAGCGACTTCCACAACCCGGACGGCACCATGAAGCCCGCCCGCGAGATCCTTGCCATGTGGGATGAGTGGAATATCGAGCCGACCCAGCAGGCCGCTTTCTACTGCGGCACCGGCTGGCGCGCCTCCGAGGCGTTCTTCTACGCCTGGTTGATGGACTGGAAGCGGATCAGCGTCTACGATGGCGGATGGTTCGAGTGGAGCATGGATCCGGCCAACCCCACCGTCATCGGCGAGCGCAAGCCGGGCAAGTAACTAATAATCCAGAGCAGGCCGGACAGATGTCCGGTCTTTCTTTTCTTGATAGATCATTTTCAATGGCTATAGCAGGTGGATTCTTTCTGTGAATCCTGTTGCTGCAATCAAGGTAAACGGGCCATCCGGTTGAGCTAGGCTTCACCTATCACCGCCAGGGTGAGCGTGAAGAAGGGGAGAGTGATGAAAGCTGTGATGATGCTGATTTGTCTGTTGGGATTGGCGGGGTGCAGCTCCCAATACATCATGAGCACCAAGGATGGCAAGATGATTGCCACCGACAGCAAACCCAGGTTGGACGAGAGCACTGGCATGTATCGCTATTACGATGAAGAGGGGCGGGAGGTGCATATCAACAAGGACGACATCACCCAGATCATGGAGCGTTGAGGCTCTCCTCAAGCAACAAGGGCTGCCCGGGGGCAGCCCTTGTTATTGTTGGCGCTCATGCCGTCTGGGGCACCTGACGGCTGACCTGGCCGGCAAACAGCTGGTGGAAGCGGGAGTGGGAGTTGGCCAGCAGGCTCACCGGCGAACCCTGCTCCACCACGGTGCCGGCCTCCATCACCACCACCTTGTCTACCGACAAGAGCGGCTCCAGGTGGTGGGCGATCACCAGATAGCTGGCCTCCGGCCGGTAGCGGTAGAGCAGCTCTGCCATCTTGCGCATGCCGCCGTGATCGAGGTCCGAGGTGGCCTCGTCCAGCACGATGAGCGGTCGGCGCGACAGCAGGATGCGGGCGATCACCAACAACTGGGTCTCGCCAGCGGAGAGTTGCAGCCTGTCGAGATCCTCGTCCAGCCGCCCGGCGCAGCGCTCGGCGAGGCCCACCCGGGCCAGCGCCTGCTCAAGCACGGCGTCCTCATGCTCGGCCAGGGGCGTCAGATTGGCCCGCAAGGTGCCAAAGAAGGTGAGCGGGATCTGGGAGACTGTGTCGTAGAGGTCGCGCACCGCCTCCGGTGCAAGTCGTGACAGTGGCTGATTGCCGTAGAAGATCTCTCCCTGGGAGGCGGGATACATGGCCTGCAATACCCCCAGCAGGGAGCTTTTGCCTGCCCCGGTACGCCCGCACACACCCACCTTTTCACCGGGGGCCAGCTCGAAGTTCACCTTGTGCAGCGCCCACTGGCTGGTCTGGGGGTAGCGCAGCCCCAGGTTGTCGAAGCGCACTGCGGGGTGAGGGGTGGCGAGGGCCTCTCCCTCTTGGCGTTCGCTCTCTATTTCGCTGTATTCGCGCACCCGCTCTACCGCGTTCATCACCTGTTCCACTTCGGCAAAGGTGCGGATGAGGGAGTTGAGCATGGCGGAAGCGGTAAAGGCATAGGTGATGGCAACCGCCCCCAGCAGCGGGCTGTTGCCAAAGGCCACCATTAGTGCCACGGCCCCCACCAGGGCGGCGGAGAGCAGGGTCTGGTGCATGCCGAGCCAGCGGTTGATGGAGGTGGTGGTGTACCAGCTGCGCAGGTTGTTGTCATAGTGGTGCAGCACCTGGTCCAGCGCGAAACGCTCGGCCCCGGCCAGGCGCAGGGCGGGGGCGCCGCGGATGGTTTCGCTGATGCTGATGTAGAGCGGGGAGCGCAGCACCGAGGACTGGCGCCGCAGCTTGAGTTGCACCGCCCGGTAGCGGCGCTGTAATACATAGAGCGCCCATCCCACCAGGGGGGCGATGAGCAGCAGCAGGGGAATATTGATGCCGATCACCACCACCTGCAAGGCCACGGACACCAGCATGCCGAACAGTCCCACCAGCATGGAGAGCAGCATCTCTTGCGCCTCCCCCAGATCCCGGTCGAAGCGGTTGAGGATGCGCCCCTGGGGCACCTTGTCGAAGAAGGCCATGGGGGCGCGGCTGATGCGCCCCAGCATGCCGTCAAACAGGGTCCAGGCCAGCTTGAGGCCGAGTTTGTAGTTGATGACTCGCACCGCCATGATGCAGGCGAGGGAGCCCGCCCCCAGCAGCACATAGATGCCGAGCAGGGTCGTGACGTCGCTCACCTCGGCCTTGCCGCCGAGCCAGAGATCCGAGGCGATGCGCAGCCCCTCCTGGCCCAGGGTGAGCAGCAGGACGAGCAGGATGGCACCGGGGGCGGCGAGGCGCTGCCACATGAAGCCAAACAGCCCCCAGTCCACCTTGCCCTCCACCACTTTCTCCTCGCTGAACTGCTCCGCCTCCTGAGGGGGCACCGGCGGGGCGGGCTGGGGATGCTGGACAAGATCCGCCAACTGGTGGGCATCGAGCTCCACCAGGCGCCCCTGCTCGATGCGGATCACCCGATCGCACCTGGCCAGCACATCCGGATCGTGGCTCACCAGGAGCCGGGTCGGCCCCGGCTTGAAGACGAGCCCCTGCTCCAGTACCTGGGCCGCGACCATGGGGTCGAGCGCAGACAAGGGGTTGTCCAGCAGCAGGATATCGGCCCGGGCGTAGAGGGCGCGAGCTAGGGCGACCCGCTGCTGCTGGCCGCCGGAGAGGCGGGTGCCGAGCTCGCCCACCAGGGTTTGATCCCCGTGGCTGAGCAGCGCGAGATCGGCCGTGAGGGCGCAGGCGCCGAGCACCCAACGATAGCGCTCGGCGTGCCAGGGCTGGCCGAACAAGATGTTGTTGCGGATGGTGTCGTTCATCAGCCAGGGTTTATGGCCCAGATGGGCAACCCGGCCGTGGCGACGGATGCTGCCGGCAAACTCGCTGTCAAAGCCGGCAACCAGATGCAGCAGGCAGCTCTTGCCCGCCCCGGTGGCCCCGGTGATCCCCACGAGCTCCCCCGGTGCGATGGCGAGGTTGGCTCCCTCGAGCACCGGTTTTTGCTGGTGCAGGGCACTGACGCCTTCCAGGTGGAGGGCCCCCGCCGGCAGGGCGGGATCATCGAGTTCCCGATGCTGCTCCGGGCTGTTCAGGAACTCGCACAGCCGGCTGAAGCCGGTGTTGAAGTTGATCAGGGTGCGGATGAGGTAGGGCAGTCGCATCATGGGGATGCGCAGCACGGTAAACAGGGCGATGGTGGTGAACACCTGGGGCAGGGTGAGGGTGTTGCCCGACGCCAGGTAGGTGGTGAAGGTGGCCAGGGTCACCAGCAGGGGAGTGCTCAGCATCAGCCCTTCATTGATGGCATCGAGCCTGAGCACCCGGCCCAGCACCCCCAGCTCCTGCTGGCGCTTGGTGTTGGCCGCCCGGGTGAAGAAGGGGCCAAGCCCGTTCTGGCGCACCAGCCGCAGCTTCTTGATGTATTCCGCCAGGATGCCGTTGCGCTCGTCCTGTTGACGCTTGAGCTGCTGCTCCTGCTGGTTCATGCGCCGCACCACCCGGGTGGAGATGAGCAGCAGCAGGGCCAGCACCGCGAAGCCCACCAGACCGGCACTGCCCACCTGCCACACCAGCAGGGCGATGGTGCCGATGAGTTGCAGCGCCATGGTGATCGGCATGGCGGGGTCCGCAAGAATCCAAGTAATGTCCCACACGTCCCGGTTGATGAGGTTCTGAACCCGGCCGCCGGCCTTGTCGTCGAAGCTCTTGCCACCCTGCTTCATCACCTTGGCGAGCAGGGATTCGGCCAGCAGACGGCGGATGGGCACGTGCATCTTGAGGGCCAGTTGCAGGGAGTGCTCTGCCAGCATGCCGGCGGCGAGCACGGAGGCGAACAGGGCCAGGGCCAGCAGCAGCTTGTGGCCGGTGGTGGCATCGGTGCCGAGCTGGGTCATGCTGTGGTTGAGCAGCCAGGGGCTGGTCAGGGTGGCGAGCATGCCGAGCAGTTGCAGCAGGGTGAGCAGGCCAATCCGTCCCTTGTAATGGCGCCAGATAAAGGCGGTCAGGGGCCAGGGGCGCACCGGCTGGCGGGCAGTGAGCGCGAGGAAGGCGTCGGCGCGGCCGTCGCGCCTGTCTTCCGGCAGCAGGGGATAGAGATCGTCGAGACTGACCTGGGGCTGGGTCAGCCCCTTGCGCAGCAGCGGGCCGGTCCAGCTATAGAAGAGGCGACTCAGCCAGCCGGCCGAGATTTCCGGATGATCCAATGGGTGTCCTTGTTGTTTTGTGTTGCTTCCATGGGCGGGGCGGCTCATGGGCCGCCCTCGAACTTGTTGTCTTGCTGCGGGCGTGCGCCCGGCGGGATCAGCGATCCCGGTTCATGCGGATGAGACGGTCCAGGATCCGCTCGCCATCGACCCGCAGGCCGTTGTGTTCGTACTCGTTGGTGATCCAGGCGCGGCTGTTGCCAAGCCCCTTCAGGGTGTCGCGGCTGAAGTCAAACTCCACGAACATGTCCTCGGCATAGACGGCGCAGGCCACCGGCACAGTGTTGCGGGCCAGCTGCGCCGGATCGTAGAGGGGGCCCCAGTCCGCTTTCTGGGCCAGCAGGTGGGCGGCCTCCTTCAGGGGAATGAGCTCGCGGAACTGCTCGAACATCCAGGGGAAGATCATCTCGCCGGTGAAGGCGAAATCTTTGCCTGGCGCCCAGGCCAGGGCAGGAAACTCCCTTCTCACCCGCTCGGCCGCCCAGTTGCTGGCACTCCCTTCGCAATAGATGAGCTCGTGCAGGATGGCGAACACCGGGTTGGTGTTGAACGGCTGCATGGCCTGCACCTGGTAGAGGAAGGCGGGGTTGAGGCGTTCGCCGATGAAGGCGTCTTCCAGCAGGTAGTAAAGTGCCTCGAAGGCGCCGCTGGCCCCCAGATCCAGCCCCTGCTGCTGCAACTGCTCCACCGTCAGACGTTGGCCGTTGGGCAGGCGCACATCGTAGTGGTGCAGGTGGTTGGCCAGCCGGTTGGCCAGGGCCTGGGCATGGGGGAAGCGGGTGAAGAAGGCGCGGTTCTTGTCCGCTACCCGCTGGTAGGTGGCGCGGTAGACCTCATCCGCACTGCGCCCGATGGGGGCCACGCCGCCGGTGAGGTAGACTTCGTGCAGGCTCCTTGGGAACAACGAGAGGTAGGTGAGGCTGCAAAAGCCGCCGAAACTCTGGCCGAGCAGGCTCCAGGGGCGCCCCGGGCTCAGCATCTCGCGAATGCATTCGGCGTCGCGCACTATGCTGTCGGCGCGAAAATGGCCGAGGTAGTCCGCCTGCTCACCTGGGGTCATCCCCGCCAGGGCGTCAGCACTGATGGGGGTGGAGTGGCCGGTGCCGCGCTGATCGAGCAGCAGCACCCGAAACTCCTGCAGGGCCCGCTTGATCCAGCCGCCATCGGCGGTGGGGCGAGGAGCGCCAAAGCCCGGGCCCCCCTGCAAATAGAGCAGCCAGGGCAGGTCATCATCCAGCTTGTCCTTGCGGCAGAGGGTGCGGCCAAACAGGGTGAGGGTCGCCTCCTCGTCGGGATGCTGGTGGTCGAGGGGCACGGTAAAAAAGTGTGGCTCGCAATGGATGCCATCCAGCACATAGTGCAAGGGGCTGCTCATCTGGGGTCTCCCTGAGGGTAGGAAAATCGTCGGCCTCATCATAGCCCTGGCGCAGGAGCGGGTCACGCCAGTTTTCCAGATTGTTAACAGAGATGGAGTCTGAGGTCGGTGCCGTACAAGGTGTGGTTTCGCCGCAGTTGACGGCGGGCTGCAACTGGACAAAGATGAGCCGCCTGCCGGGACGGGCAGGGATAGGTCAGCACCCCGGGTGCAGGAAACTGGATGGAGTTGGCTCGATGAAACGTGTTCGCAAGAGACGCACACAGAGGGATCCGGAGGGGGTGCTGCAGGCGGGTTTGCTGGTGTTCAGCGCCACCTGTGGTGCCACTCTGTTGCTGGCGGCCTGCAACGGCGGTTAGCTGAGTGAAACAGACCCGCTTGTCATGAGCGGGTTTTTTCATGCCGGAGCAGAAGGTCGGGACCTGCCTGTAGCCCTTTGCTGACGCGGGTTTGCGGTATGCAGAGTACGGCTGCTATGGTCAATTTACGACCGGATCCACAGAGGGAGGCGATCATGAACAGTCGTGAAAAAGTCCTGGCTCATTTGGCCACAGATCACCGGGTTGCAGGATTGACCGCTGGCGAGGCACTGGCTGGCATGAGCCACTCGATGAGTTCGCTCCTGCTGCAACAGGATCAGCACTTCTTTCGCCGCCATGCGGACGACCCCTGCCACGAAGTCGCCCGGGCCTGCTCGGCTGGACACGTATGGCATGGGGACGAAAACCACTACTAGCCCCGGCATGTGAGTAAATGACAGATGCAAAAAGGCCCGCTCATCTGAGCGGGCCTTTCGAATTTGGCTCCTCCTACTGGACTTGAACCAGTGACATACGGATTAACAGTCCGCCGTTCTACCGACTGAACTAAGGAGGAATAGTTGGTGCCCAGAGACGGAATCGAACCGCCGACACGGGGATTTTCAATCCCCTGCTCTACCGACTGAGCTATCTGGGCAACGGCGCGCATTAAACCCTTTCTGGACTGAGGTGTCAACCACAGGCCGCAGATTGATGTACCGTTCGCTCGATATCCGAGCAATCTTCCCGTGATTGGGCCAGTTTCCCCGTTTTTGCCATGAAAAGAGGGGCGCCTGTGGGAAAGGGCGCCCAGCAGCCAGCAGAACATCATGAAGGATGGCGGGCTGCCTGACGTGCCGAGGGCTGCCCGTTGGCGCCAAGCCGGAAGAGGCGCCAGTTATCTTGGCCCATCGATTGAGCCTGCCGCGCTCTGCGGGTATGCTTTGCCGCACTCATCCCCTGGCCATGGTCCGGGCCGACGCGGCTGGCAGGGGTGACATCCATCCAACACCGCCTGGGGTTTATATGAATACCAATATGCAAGAGTGGCGCGAAGAGACCGCCGCCATCGTCAACGAGCTGCTGGCCGATGGCAGCAACCCGGATCTGGATTACGAGATTGAGCACCACTTTGCCTGCCAGAAGTTCGATCTGCTGGAGAAGGCGGCGGTCGATCTGTTCAAGGCCGGTTTCGAAGTGACCGACGCCGAGGAGATGGAGCTGGACGACGGCGCTACCATCTTCTGCTTCGACGCCATGGTGGAGTGCAAGCTGGACATCGACACCATCGTCGCCGACATCGAGAAGATGCTACCCATCCTCGAGAAATACGGGGTGGACTACGACGGTTGGGGCACCTACTTCCAGGAGTAAGTTCGCCAGATCACACACGCTTTGCAAAAACAACAAGGCCACCCTCGGGTGGCCTTGTTGTTGCTGGCTTACTGCTCCGGCAGCTGATAGCTGCGGGCAAAGTCGGCCGGTGGGAGGGGGCGGCTGAACAGATAGCCTTGCAGCCGATCGCAACCGACCAGCACCAGCCAGGCCTGCTGCTCCGGCGTCTCCACCCCTTCGGCGGTGATCTTGATGCCAAGTTCATGGCCCAACCCGATGACGGAACGCACGATGGCGGTGGTGGCCTGGTTGGTGGCCAGCCCCTGGGTGAAGCTCTTGTCGAGCTTGAGGGTCGCCACCTGCAGCCTGGGAAGGTAGGCGAGGGAGCAGTAGCCGGTGCCGAAGTCGTCGATGGCGAGCTGGAAGCCCGCCTCGATGAGGCTGGCCAGGTTGCTCTCAATCTCGTCGGCATTCTCCATCAGCACCCCTTCGGTGATCTCCAGCTCCAGTTGCCAGGGGGCGAGCCCGTGGCGCGCGATGCAGTCGAAGATCTGAGGGCAGAGCTCGGGATCGCGGAACTGCAGGGGCGAGAGGTTGATGGAGAGCACCAGGTCCGGGGCCGCCACCTGCCAGCGGGCAAGCTGGGCACAGCCGAGCTCCAGCATCAGCTGGCCGAGCTGGCCGATGAGCCCCAGCTCCTCCGCCAGCGGGATGAACTCGTCGGGGGAGATCATGCCGAATTCGGGATGGGGCCAGCGGCAGAGCAGCTCTGCCCCGTGCAGCCGGTTGCTGTGGGTACAGATGATGGGCTGGTAGACGGCGGTCAGCTCGGCGGACTTGATGGCGAGTGGCAACTGGGCGGCGATGAGCTGGCGGCGTTTGAGCTTGGCATCGAGTGCGGGGTCGAACAGGGTACAGTGCTGCTGCTGGCGCTTGCCCTGGGCCAGGGCGGCCTCGGCGTGGCTCAGCAGACGCTCGGCATCCTTGGCCTTGCCATGGGCGATGCCGAGGAACACCGGGATCTGGATCCTGTGCTCCTCGACCTGATAGGGCGTCATCAGCTCCTGCTGCAGGTTGCGGCTCCACGCATCCAGAGAGAGGGGGAGCTCGGGCAGCAGCAGGGCGAAGTCATCCGCCGCGACCCGACAGAGCAGGGACTGGGGCGGCGCCAGTCGTTGCAGGCGGCGGGCCACCTGGCTCAGCAGGCGGTCGGCGACCCGTATGCCGAAGCGATCGTTGATCTCGCGAAAATGTTGCAGATCCACCAGCAGCAGGCTGGCCTTGCGGGCCCCCAGATGACGGCTGGTCTGCAGGAAGTGGGAGAGCTTGAGCAGGCCGGTCAGGCTGTCGTAGTGCTGCTCTTGCTGCAACTGGGCCTGGGTGGTGCGCAGCCCGGTGATGTCGCGGCTAAGGGTAAGGATGCCGAGGGAGTTGCCCTCGTCATCCGGCACCTCGACCCTGGTGACCTCCAGATGGCGGCCTCTGCCCTGGGCATCCACCACGCAATACTCCCCCTGACCCAGGGTTTGTTCGACGGGCAGCCGGGGCGGGACGCGCCGACCCAGAGCCTCGCTTGCCACCAGCCCCATGAAGTCGAGAAAGGCCTGGTTGCAGTCGATGAGCACGCCCTGATGATCCTCGAGACGGATGAGGTCGGGAATGGCATCCAGCAGGCGGCGTTGCAGCAACTGCTGCTGGCGGAAGGTTTGCTCCAGCTCCTTGCGCTGATCGATGGCGCTGACCATGGCAAACAGGGCGATGGGGTCGCCGTGCTCGTCATACAGGGGAACCTTGTTGATCTCCATCCAGCTGGCGCCTTCGCCGCTGTGGCAATGGAGCTGCTGGTGCAGCAGGGGTTTGCCGTCGGCCAGCAGGCGGTCATCTTCCTCCCGGAAGACATCCCCCCAGGGCATCTCGGCATCGCTCTTGCCAATGAGTTCGCTCGGGTCTTGCAGGCCGGCTTCCCTGGCGAATGCCTTGTTGGCAAACAGGTACCGTCCGTGCTTGTCCCGGCAGAAGATATTCATGGGTAACTGGTCGATGATCTGCTGCAGCAGCGCTAGGGAGAGCGAAGAAGTCACGAGAGCACTCACGGGGGAGACTTCGAGCAAATCTATGATAACAGGTGGGTTTTGTAAAGCCTGGGTTAAGAGTACGCCATTTGTGCGGATCCCTGCTGACAGCCTGTGTCGCGATCGCCATAATAGCCGCCGGTTGGCCTATGGCCTTATGGATGAGAGAAGCAGCATGAAGAAGATAATGGGGGGCGCCCTGGCCCTGTTGATGGTGGGTTGTGCGAGCGACAACAACGGCGGCGAGCAGTATCGCTATACCCCGCCGGTTGCCAAGGCAACCAACAACACCCAGGAGATGGCGATCCCGGTGGATCTGGTGTGGGCCCGTGCCGAGAAGTGGTTCGGCGATCACGGCCTGAACATCGAGAACAGCCAGCGTGGTGCCGGTCTGATGACCGCCAACGTGGAAAACTCGGCCGATGGTCTGGAGTGGCTGGATTGCGGCACCATGGGGTCCAAGGTGGCGCTGGGCAACCCCAACCTGCAGATCAACCTGATCATCACCCAGAGCGGCAACAACAGCGTTGCCACCGTGAACGTCAAGGGCAATACCCAGCTCTACTTCGTCGAGTCCTCCGGCGAGCGGGTACTGGCTCCCTCCATCACCCCGGTGTGCGTCTCCCGTGGCAGCCTGGAACAGAGCCTGTTCTCCACCCTCGGCAACTGATCCTGCCGGGTATCATGAAAAACCCCGTTGCATGCAACGGGGTTTTTTTATGCCTGCTCCGCGCCCATCAGGGCGTGAGGGGAGGGATGACGAGGATCAGGGGGTCAGATCGCCGTGATAGAGTACATGGTCGCCGGATTTGAGCACATAGCCCTTCCAGGGGAAGAGCTGATAGCCACCGCCCTGCCAGGACCAGTTGCCCTCTTCGCCCTGGCGGATCAGCCGGATCGGCTCGCCCTCTGGCAGGGTCAGCTCGGCCTGACTCTGATCGGCATTGAACAGCACGAAGGCGCTGACGGTCTGACCAGCATCGGTCGGATTGAGGCGAATGCCCTGCTCGAACAGCCGCACGCACTGGCCTGCCAGCGCCGACCATTGATAACCCGCGCTGCCGATGCAGCCATGTTCGTCGCGATCCGCGCCGACCAGGGGCTCCTTCGGTGTCGTGTTGCAGGCGGCCAGCAGCAGGGTGGCCGCCATCAGGGTCAGGGTGCGCATGGTTACTCCTTGGCGTCCCGTTCGATGACGATGTTGGAGAAGCCCAGTTCCTTGAAGTAGTTCTCCCGGTAATCCTTCACGCTCTTCTTGTCGCGGCGGCACACCTGGGCCAACTGCTCTTCCATGGCGTGGAAGCGGGTCAGATCGATCCCCTCGGCGGCGGCAACGGCATCATAGATGCTGTTGAACTTGTCATTGGCGTAGCCAATCTCCCTGGCCTGCTTCTTGTAGGTGTAGGTAATCTTGAACGCCATGGCGTCACTCCTTCTCTTTGGCCTGCTTGCGCTGGACGTACAGATAGAGGCTTTCGACCTTCTCTCTGGCCCAGGGGGTCTTGCGCAAGAACTTCAGGCTGGACTTGATGCTGGGATTATCGGTGAAGCAGCGGATATTGATCTGCTGCCCCAGCGCTTCCCAGCCATAGTGCGCGACCAGAGCGGTGACGATGGCCTCCAGGGTCAGCCCGTGCAGCGGGTTGTTCTTCTGGGAAGCGGGTTGATCGCTCATGCTTGTGCCGCCAGGGTGGCAAAGGGCTGACCCATGCGGGTGGTGACCCCGTTGGCCAGGTGCGGCTCGAAACCGGCCAGCATGCCCGGGCCAAACAGGCAGACGACAGTGCTGCCCAGCTTGAACAGGCCCATCTCGGCCCCCTTTTGCAGGGTGATGGCTTCATCGCCGGTGTAGTCCCAGCGCACCACCTTCTTCTCTTTGGTCGGCGCTATGTTGCCGGCCCAGATGGTTTCGATGCTCGCGACGATAGTGGCACCGACCAGCACCAGGGCCATGGGGCCGTGGGGGGTACGGAAGGTGGCCACCACCCGCTCGTTGCGGGCAAACAAGTTGGGCACGTTCTCGGCGGTGAGGGGGTTGACGGAGAAGAGATCCCCAGGCACGAACACCATGCTCTCCAGCACGCCGTCCAGCGGCATGTGGATGCGGTGGTAATCCTTGGGTGCCAGATAGATGGTAGCGAAGTCGCCATCCTTGAACGGGGCTACCAGATCCTCATAGCCCCCCAGCAGCTCGCGGGCGCTGTAGTCGTGGCCCTTGGCCTGGATGATGCGACCTTGGCTGATGGGCCCGAGCTGGCTGACGGTGCCATCCACCGGCAGGGCCAGGGTCATGGCGTCTTCCACCACGGGGCGGATGCCGGGCTTGAGCTCGCGGGTGAAGAATTCGTTGAAGCTCTTGTAGTGGGCAGGGCTCTCGTGCAGCGCCTCGCTCATGTCGACCTGGTACTGCTTGATAAAGGCCTCGATCACCCTGGTGGTGAGGTTGCCCGCTTCGGCGGCGGCAAGTTTGCCCACCAGGCGGGAGAGGGCGTGTTTGGGCAGGCAGTATTGACCGGCAATTTTCAGGTTGTCAGTGATGCTCATGATCTTCATCTGGGAATGAGTTGAACGGGTCACAGCCGCGCCTGTTGGCGACCGTGGCGGGCTTCCTGCATGGTTTCCAGGATGCTGTGGTAGTTGTGGAAGCGATCGGCGCTGATGGCGCCCGCTTCGACCGCGGCGCGCAGGGCGCAGCCGGGATCGTCCTTGTGGGTGCAGTCGCGGAACTTGCAGCCACCCAGGTAGTCGCGAAACTCGACGAAGCACCAGGTGATGCGGTCGGCTTCCAGGTGCCAGAGGGCGAACTCGCGGATCCCGGGGGAGTCGATGAGATCGCCGCCGCTCGGGAAGTGGTAGAGCCGCGCCGTGGTGGTGGTGTGCTGGCCGAGCCCCGAGTTCTCGGAGATCTCGCCGGTGAGCACGTCCAGCCCCGGCATCAGGGCGTTGGTGAGGGACGACTTGCCCACCCCGGACTGGCCCACGAAGATGCTGATCTTGTCGGTGAGCGCCGCCTTTAAGGCGTCGATGCCCTCACCGCTCTCGCAGCTCACCAGCAGCACCTCGTAACCGAGCTTGCGGTAGGTCTCGAGCTGGTGCTCGATACGGGCGCGGGCCGCGTCATCGAGCATGTCGACCTTGTTCAGCACGATGAGGGGCGCTATCTCCACATCTTCTGCCGCCACCAGGTAGCGGTCGACGATGTTGGTGGAGAACTCGGGCATCACCGCCGAGACGATGATGATCTGGTCGATGTTGGCGGCGATGGGTTTGACCCCGTCGTAGAAGTCCGGCCGGGTCAGCACCGAGTGGCGCGGATGCACCGCCTCGATGACGCCGGCAGTCGCGGCATTGAGGCCGGGGCGCCACACCACCTTGTCGCCGCACACCAGGCTGCTGATGCTGCTGCGCCGCAGGTTGCTGCGGTGGATGGCACCATCGCTCGCCTCGACATCCGCGTGCTGGCCGAAACGGCTGATCACCACCCCTTCGATGGCGGGGCCGAACAGGGTGTCATCCACCACTGTGGTGTGCTCTTTTTGCAGCCGCCGCTCGCGGTTGGCCTGGACGCGCCTTTGTTGACCCAGATTGAGTTTTGCTTTCTTTGCCACGGGGTTTGCCAGTTTATGAACAGATTCAAAGCCAGTATGATACATGCAAATTGGCAAAATTCCGCCATTCCTCCCAATAGAGAGAGCAATCATGACAGTCAGCGCGCAGAACCTGGTATGGATCGACATGGAGATGACGGGTCTGGACCCCGAAGAGAACGTGGTACTGGAGATCGCCACCATCGTCACCGACAAGGACCTGAACGTGCTGGCCGAAGGGCCGGTCATCGCCATCCACCAGAGCGAGGAAGAGCTGGGCAAGATGGATGACTGGAACGTCAACACCCACACCAAGAGCGGGCTGGTGGCCCGGGTCAAGGCGAGTGAATACGACGAGGCCAAGGCCGTTGCCGAGACCCTCGCCTTCATTCGCCAGTGGGTGCCGGAGCGCACCAGCCCCCTGTGCGGCAACAGCATCGGCCAGGATCGCCGCTTCATGGTCAAGCACATGAGCGATCTGGAAGCCTTCTTTCATTACCGCAACGTGGACGTCAGCACCATCAAGGAGCTGGTCCGTCGTTGGCAGCCTGAACTGCTGGATCAGTTCAAGAAGAGCGGCTCCCACCAGGCGCTGGACGACATCCGCGAATCCATTGCCGAACTGCAGTTCTACCGCGCCCACGTCTTCAAAATCTGAGTGGCTGGCAAGGGTTTGCCGTCGTTCGGTTGCTAAAATCAGCAGTTCGGCCAGCTTTTGAGCGAACGGCTGCAACCAGACAAAAAAGCCCTTGCAATTGGAATGTCTGCTCTTATAATTCGGCTCCCGTACAGTAGCGCAAGCAACCAAATGCTGTACGGTCTGTTTTCAGGTTTTGCGGGAATAGCTCAGTTGGTAGAGCACGACCTTGCCAAGGTCGGGGTCGCGAGTTCGAGTCTCGTTTCCCGCTCCAAAATGTTTGCTGATGACGTTCCGATGCGGGAATAGCTCAGTTGGTAGAGCACGACCTTGCCAAGGTCGGGGTCGCGAGTTCGAGTCTCGTTTCCCGCTCCAATCATCAGCACAGCCTCAAGACAATCCATGTTGCGGGAATAGCTCAGTTGGTAGAGCACGACCTTGCCAAGGTCGGGGTCGCGAGTTCGAGTCTCGTTTCCCGCTCCAATATGCAGTGCCGGAGTCACCGAGTTGGTAGAGCATGTTGAGTGCTTGCCAAGGTCGGGGTAGCGAGCGCGAGTCTCGTTGCTGGCTCCAAAAATATGTAAGTGATATTCCGATGCGGGAATAGCTCAGTTGGTAGAGCACGACCTTGCCAAGGTCGGGGTCGCGAGTTCGAGTCTCGTTTCCCGCTCCAATCACTTGCAGATGACATTCTGTTGCGGGAATAGCTCAGTTGGTAGAGCACGACCTTGCCAAGGTCGGGGTCGCGAGTTCGAGTCTCGTTTCCCGCTCCAAACAGTGTCCGGTAGATATGTGTAAGTGATATTCCGTTGCGGGAATAGCTCAGTTGGTAGAGCACGACCTTGCCAAGGTCGGGGTCGCGAGTTCGAGTCTCGTTTCCCGCTCCAATCACTTGCAGATGACAT
>NZ_JBFOCW010000067.1:0-122839 GCF_040908005.1 Aeromonas sp. s1(2024)
TTTTTGATGCTCGATGCTGTGAGTGCCCACACAGATTGCTTGATTCAAATTGTTAAAGAGCGTCACGCTTATCGCGTTGAGGAGGCGCATCTTACGCTCCTCACTTCGAAAGTCAAGCGGTTGTTTTCGCTTTTCTTTCGGCGCTGGCTTCACGAGGAAGCTAGCTCATCAGGTTGGCGTGGTTCGCCGTGCTGGTAGGGGCGCATTATAGGGAGGCCGGTTACGATGACAAGGGATTTTTTGAAGAAAGTCACGGAAACTTCAAATTATCCAGTTAGAAACAACTTACCCAGTGTATATATACAATGTTATCCACAAGCTGATGATTTCAGCCCTCTTTTATTGGCATTTATCAGGATCTTCCTGGCTGAAGGAATGCCATACTGAAGCGGATAATTTGCCTCAAGTGGTCCATGGTAGCGTCTGGTCGTAAAGCTGGTTACCATGAAGGTGAATAGAGTGTTGCACCTTTTTTGCTTTCATTTACAAAAGGTCTTTAAAGATGAATTTATCCAAGTTTCCCGTTTATGTGCAGGCAGCAGTTCTTGCTCTGGTATTGGCGCTGCTCGGCTATCTGGTTGCCCAGGCCCTGCAGTTCTCTCTGAAAGTCGAAGTCATTTTTGCCGCCGGTCTGGCCATTGGCGGTTTCGTGGTACCGCTCTTCCTTAACCGTGCGCCTGCCACCGCCCTCGAACAGGCGACCAGCCAGGAGACCTGTACCTTATATGTAGGCAACCTGCCCTATCGCGCCAACGAGATTGCGGTGCGCGAACTCTTTGCCGAGCAAGGTCAGGTACTGTCAGTTCGTCTGATGAAGGACAAGGCCACCGGCAAACGCAGGGGCTTCGGGTTTGTGGAGATGCCTGTCGCCGATGCGGCCAAGGCCATCGCCGCGCTCAATGACAAGGAGTATCAGCAGCGCACCCTGAAAGTGCGTGAAGCAAATGACAAGCGGGACCGGGATGAGAAGGACGTCAACGACGTCGACGCCTGATATTCAGTACACCACTTCTTCGAGTGACGACAGCCCCCAAGCTTGCAAGGGGGCTGTCAGTTTCTGGGCCCCAGCATCCAGTCGCGTGCAGTAGGCACGTCCCGTCCCCTCGCCAGGCGCCTGGACCGGCAGTGTCGCCAGCAGATGCGCCACCCGCCTTGCCACGGCAAGACCCGAATCGACCAGTTGGCATTCCGGCATCAGCTGTTTGATCTCTTTGTTGAGCAAGGGGAAGTGGGTACATCCCAGTACCAGGGTATCCGGCCTCTCCTCCCCTTCCATCCAGTCTGCGAGCACCTCTCTGAGCAGGGCCATATTGACCGGCAACCCCGCCAGCTTGCGCTCGGCTTCGATAACCAGTTCGGTGGCCCCCTTCAGCAGCACATGCTTGCCCGGGGCGAACTGGGCAATGAGTTCATGGGTATAGTCACGGCTGACGGTGCCGGGCGTTGCCAGCAGACCGATGTAGCCGTTACGGGTCAGGGCGGCGGCAGGCTTGATCGCGGGGACCACGCCGACCACGGGAATGCTGAGTGCGGTACGCAGGGATGGCAGGGCAATGGTGCTGGCGGTATTGCAGGCGATCACCACCAGATCGATGGCGTGCTCGGCCACCATGTGGCTGACCAGTCCGGTACAAGCCTCGATGAGGGCCGCCTCACTCAGCTCGCCATAGGGAAAGTGGGCATTGTCGAAACTGTAGAAATAGTTGTGCTCCGGCAGAGCGCGACGGATCTCCCCATAGACGGTCAGACCGCCCATACCGGAGTCGAACACGAGAATATTGGCCACCTGAGCTCCCCCTTGAATGCGAGGCCGCGATCATACTCCCGCCCGGCGCCAATAGAAAAGGCCCTGCCAATGGCAGGGCCCCTGATTTTTCAGATCCAGACAAGGGGATCAGAGTGCGTAGTCCACCGTCACATAGTAGGCACGCTCGTCAGCCGGGTAACCCACCGAGGTCTGGTATTCCTTGTCCAGCAGGTTGCTGATCTTGCCGGAGACCTTCCAGGACGGTGCAACCTGATAGCCCACCGCCAGGTTCCACACGCTGTAACCGCCCAGCTGGGTGGTATTGGCCGCGTCACCATAACGCTCACCCTGGTAGATCCAGCTCAGAGAGCCATCGAACTGCTGCCACTGCGCCTGGCTCACCCACTTGGCCCCCTTGCGGGAGATCAGCTGCAACTGCTTGTCGGTGACCTTGTCCTTGGGATCCTTGTATTCGGCGGAAACGCGATGGCTCAGCCAGCCGGTCTCGAACTCCCCTTCCAGCTCAACCCCTTCAATCCGCGCCTTACCGACGTTTTGCGGCGTCCACATGCCCTGGCTGTCCGGTGCCCATTGGATCATCTGCTCGAAGTCGTTGCGATAACCGGTCAAGCGCCACTCCACACCAGCAGTCTGTCCGTCCAGCATCAACTCGTGGCTTTTCGACTCTTCCGGCTTCAGATCCGGATTGCCGGACCCCGGGTAGTAGAGATCGTTGAAGGAGGGGGCACGGAAACCGGTGCCGTAACGGGCACTGAGGCGATAATCCTCAACGAAGCGCCAGCCAGCGCCGGTTTGCCAGGTGTTGTGACGTCCGAACTGCTCGTTGTCATCGCTGCGACCGCTCAGCTCGGCCTGCCAGACCTGGTTGTCAAACTGGGCCAGGGCATAGAGCCCGGTGTTGTCACGCTCATCGGCGTCACTCGGGAAGGCGACGCCAGAGGAGCGGGAACTATCGTCGAGCATGTCGCGCTGCCAGTCGGCGCCGCCCCCCAGGGTCCAGCTCTCGTCCAGTTTGACGCTGTTGACCCAGTTCAGGGTGTATTGACGGGTATAGAGTCGATCAGCGGACTGATCGCGGCCGCTGGTATCCGGGTAGTCGTAGGCATCCTGTTTGGAGAAGGCGCCGCGCAGTTCGCTCAGGTAGCGCTCGTCATGATAGCGGGAGCCGAGCTGGTAGCTCTGGTTCTCGGTCCAGGTCTCATTGCGTTGATGAAACGCCGGACCCCAGGCGGAAGCGGCAGAGGATCTGTCGTACTGGGCAATATTGCGGAACCAGCGGGTCGTACCGAACAGATCCCAGTTGCTGGCCAGCGCCTGCTGATAATCCACCATGGCGTTATAGCCCCGGTGTCCATGCTTGTCGCCATCGTTCACCCCGACGATGGGATGCACGTTGTAGCCGGTCTCGTCATCGAAACCACCAGCGACCTTGATCTGACCCGCATCACCCACCTGGCTGGCGCTGCTGAAGGCGGCCTGACGCTGCTTGTGGGAGCCCGCGCCCAGGTTGAACTTGTGTTGATTGGTTCCCTGATCCGGGCGAGTGATGATATTGATGACCCCACCGATGGCATCGGATCCATAAATGGTGGCGCGCGCACCGCGGATATATTCGATCCGCTCCACCTGGTTGAGGGGCAGGTTGTTGAGCTCGGTCATGCCGGCGGTCAGGGAGGCGCTGCGCACGCCGTCCACCAGCACCAGGGTCTGGGAAGAGGTGCCACCACGTACCCGCAGCGAGCTCAGTTGACCGCGGCCACCATTGCTGACCACTTCCACGCCGGGCAGGGTCTTGACCACATCGGTCACGGTCTGGGCTTGCAGGCGATCGATCTCGTCCCGGCTGATCACATTGACGGGAGCCAGTACGCTGGAAGCAGGTTGGGCGACGCGAGTGGCGGTCACCACCATGGTAGGATTGACAGGAATGGTCAGCTGCTGGGCAAATGCCGCCGTCGGCAACAGGGCAGCCGCCAATAATTTCTTGGACATGAGAGATCCTTAAGTTCGCGTAAGCATCTACTTCGTGGCCGGTTTCTCTCGGCCCGAAATACGAACTCTGGCAGGTCTTCGGGCTGGGGGGCTGATGACCTACGGCGACGGCTTCCCACCTGACGGCAGTGCCCTGATGTCGCTTCGTTCCCCCTTACCGCTGCGCGCCAGCTCCGGATTTTCACCGGATTCCCTATTAAGCATGATGCGCCAAAGCGGGGGGATTATAGGCAGACGCATATCGGATGTATAGCCATCCAGATTTCTATTTTTTATTTTCCAGTGCCGCCAATCGCTGGCTGGCCCCCTCCATCACCGCCTTCACGCCGGGGTGGGAGAGATGACGGCCGGCCGAGACCAGATAGTAGGAGAGGGTGACCTCGGGCAGGGTGGCAATCCGTTCGACACCATAGACGCGGGTTATCTCCTCCCCCATGGCGAGCGGAGCCGGAAAGATCCCCATCCCCGCCTTGCCAAACGACTTCATCAGGGCAGAGTCATCGAACTGGCCGACCAGGTGGGGATGGATACCCTGCTGGTGATACCAGGCCAGCAAGCGATCATGAGTCACCGACTTTTCACCCGGGATCAGCACAGGCAACCCCTCCAGGGCGGCGGGAAACCCCTTGCGGGCCTGCGCCGCCAGCGCCGGGCTGGCAAACAGGGCCAGCGGGCTGCGCCCCAGCTCGTGGTTATAGCCGCGGATGCCGCTGTCGGGGGGCAGCGGGCGGTCGGTCAACACCATGTCCAACTTGTGTCTGGCCAGCTCGCTGAAGAGCTGGTCGGGCCGCTCCTCATGACAGATCAGCCGAAGCGGGGTCGCCAGTGCCATGGCCGGCGCCAGCAGTTCGAATGCCAGGGTGCGGGGGACTGACGCGGTAATCCCCACCTGCATGGTCAGCTCCTGGCTGGCGTGGCGCAAGGAGTGCTCCAGCTCGGCGCCGAGCGAGAAGATGGCCCCGGCCTGTTCGAGCGCCTGGCGACCTGCTGCCGTCAGCACGAGCCGCCTGCCCACCCTGTTGAACAGCGCCACGCCGAGGGATTGCTCCAGCTCGGCCACCTGGCCGCTGATGGTCTGCGGGGTCAGATGAAGTTGCTGCGCCGCCCGCGTCACGCCACCGCTGCGGGCCACATGCCAGAAGTAGTAGAGCTGCTTGTAGTTGAGCATCGGGCCCCTTATCAGTTTTTACCGAACAACCATCAATCAAAATCTGATTTTATCGAAGCATCATGCACTCTAGCATGCAACCACCCTGTGGACTGCTCCCGCGAGTCATCATGTTGGATGTTGTTGTTCTCTTTTTCCTGTTTGGCCTGCTGGCCGGTTTGGTACGTTCCGAGCTCAAACTACCACCCGCCCTCTACGATACTCTCTCCCTCTTTTTGCTGCTGGCTATCGGCCTCAAGGGCGGCGTCGGGCTGGCCCAGCAATCCCTGCTCCCCCTGCTGCCCCAGCTGGCGCTGGTGATCCTGCTCGGCATGGTGCAGACCCTGCTCGGCTTTGCCCTGCTGCGCATCAAGATGAACCGGATCGATGCCGCCGCCACCGCCGCCCACTACGGTTCGGTCAGCGTGGCCACCTTCGCGGTCGGAGTGAACTGGCTCACCGAGCGCGGCATCGACTTCGAATCCCAGCTCTCCATCTTCCTGGCGGTGATGGAGATCCCGGCCATCCTGGTCGGCATAGTGTTGGCGCGTGGTGTGAGTCGCCAGACCCGCTGGCGGATGCTGGCCCACGAGACTTTCCTCGGCAAGGGAGTCACCTTGCTGCTCGGCGGCATGGCCATCGGCTACCTGGCCGGACCGGAAGGGGTCGCTCCCCTCAAACCGCTCTTTGTCGACCTGTTCAAGGGAGCGCTGGCCCTGTTCCTGCTGGAAATGGGCCTCATTGTCGCGCGCCAGTGCCAGGACCTGCGCCGTCACGGTCTGTTCCTGCTCGGCTTCGCTCTGCTGATGCCGCTCGCTTCGGCCGGACTGGGATTGGCCGTCGGCAAGCTGATGGGGCTCTCCCTCGGCGGATTGACCCTGCTTGCCATCCTGGCCGCCAGCGCTTCTTATATTGCCGTACCCGCCACCCTGCGCATCGCCCTGCCCCAGGCCAATCCCGGACTGTCGCTGAGCGCCGTGCTGGGGGTCACCTTCCCGTTCAACATCATGCTGGGGATCCCGCTCTACCACAGCTGGGCCCGCCACTTCATGGAGTAGCCATATGCAGACCGAGACCCGCACCCTGTTGACCATAGTGACAGAGGCCACCCTGGAACCCACCCTGCTGCGCACCCTGACCCGAGAAGGGTTGCGCGGCTATACCATCACCGATGCCCGGGGCCGGGGAGACCATGGCGAACGCAACGCCAGCTGGAGTGAAAGCGGCAATATCAGGCTGGAGGCGATCTGCACTCGCGAGCAGGCCGAACGATTGATGGAACATATTAAGATCCGTTACTACCCCGATTACGCTATGATTGCGTTCCTGCAAACGGTCGAAATAGTGCGACCCGAGAAATTCTGAGCCGGCATGCCGGCTTGTTTTGCCAACCAGAGACAAACGTTTGACTGCAAGGAGTAGTAATGAGCACCCCTCCCCTGATCGGCCTGGTAATGGGCTCTGACTCTGACTGGCCCGTTATGCAAGCGGCCGCCCGCATCCTCAAGGAGCACGGGGTTCCCTACGAAGCGCGCGTGGTATCGGCCCACCGCACCCCGGATCTGCTGTTCGAATACGCCGCCAGCGCCCGCGAACGCGGCCTGCGCGCCATCATCGCCGGTGCCGGCGGTGCCGCCCATCTGCCGGGCATGCTGGCCGCCAAGACCACGATTCCGGTGCTGGGCGTGCCGATCCCGACCCGCCAGCTCAAGGGGATGGACTCCCTGCTCTCCATCGTGCAGATGCCCAAGGGCGTGCCGGTCGCCACCTTCGCCATCGGCGAGGCGGGTGCCGCCAATGCCGGTCTGTTCGCCGTGTCCCTGCTGTCTGTCGCCCAAGATGGCGACGCTCCCCGTTATCACCAGCAGCTCGACGGCTTCCGCGCCAAGGAGCGCGACCGGGTGCTGGCGCTCACCCTGGAGGAGCCGGCATGATACTGCCCCCCGCCACTTTGGGTATGCTCGGTGGCGGCCAGCTCGGCCGCTACTTCGTGATGTCTGCCCACCGTCTCGGCTACAAGGTGATCGTGCTGGACCCGGACCCCATCAGCATCGCCGGTGCAGCCGCCGACGAGCAGATCGTTGCCGCCTATGACGATACCGATGCCCTGCGCGATCTGGCCAGCCGCTGCGACGCTATCACCTGCGAGTTCGAAAACGTGCCCGCCGTCTCCCTGGCCCTGCTTGAGCAGTACCAGCCGGTGCGCCCGGCCGCGAGCGCAGTACGTGTCTGTCAGGATCGCCGGGAAGAGAAAGCCTTCCTGACCCGCGCCGGCGTACCGGTCGCCCCAAACCTGACCCTGCTGCCCGGCGAGCCGCTGCCCGCCCTGCCCGGCGACCTCTTCCCCGCCATCCTCAAGACCGCCCGCGAGGGCTACGATGGCAAGGGGCAGTGGACTATCCACAATGCGGGCGAATTGCCAGCGGCCCTGGCCGCCAGCGGTGTCCCTTGCGTGCTGGAAAAACGCCTGCCGCTGGAGGGGGAGTTTGCCCTCACCCTGGCCCGCAGTCCGAGCGGTGCCATCAGTGCCCTGCCCCTGGTGCAGAACTGGCACAGCGGCGGCATCCTGGATCAGACTCGCTCCCCGGCCAATGTGCCCGCCCTGGAGCGCGAGGCCCAGCGCATCGCCGAGCACATCATCGCCGCCCTCGACTATGTGGGCGTGCTGACGGTGGAGTTCTTCCTGGTCGGCGGTGAGCTACTGGTCAACGAGATGGCCCCCCGGCCCCACAATTCGGGTCACCCCAGCATCGACAACGCCGGTTGCAGCCAGTTCGAGTTGCAGGTGCGCGCCCTGTGCGATCTGCCGTTGCCGGCACAGGCTGAGGTTCAGCCCGCCATCCTGCTCAACCTGCTCGGGGATCTGTGGCAAGACGGCACGCCGGACTGGGCCGGCGCCCTGGCCCTGCCCGGGGTGCACCTTCACCTCTATGGCAAGGGCGAAGCCCGCCCCGGCCGCAAGATGGGCCACGTCACCGTCACTGGCCGCGACTGGGCGGCGGTCGAGGCCACCGCGCACCAGCTGCGCGCCCTGCTGGGTCTGCCCCCGCGCTGAGTCCACCCCTTGACATGCAAAGACCCGGGCCAAGGCCCGGGTCTTTTTTTATGATTTGAGAAGCGAGAGGGGTCAGGCCCTGTCGACAGCCGCAACGGGAGCCGGCAGGCGGATGGTGAGGGAGAGCACCAGGGCCACCACCAGCAACACCAGAATGAGGTTGAAGGTCGCCATGAAGCCGCCGAACAGGGAGGCCACGATGGAGCCGATGATGCTGCCCAGACCAAAGCCCAGGTAGATGACGCCGTAGTTCTTGGTCAGATTGTTGAGGCCGAAGAAGTCACTAACCAGCGAGGGGTAGACGGTGATGGTGCCGCCGAAGCTGAAGGCTACACAGGCCACTGCCACGAAGAACAAGTTGGCATTGAGCGGCACGAACAGCAGCAGCGCCATGCCCGCCAGGGTAATCAACTGGGCGATGGTGATGACCCGGATACGGGACATCTTGTCGGAGAGGATGCCCAGCACCAGCCGGCCGCCCAGGTTGGCCATGGCGATGATGGCGACGGCGTTGGCGGCGACCACGGCCGGCAGGCCCACCATCTTCTCGCCGATGTCCTTGGCCACGCCGATGACGTAGAGACCGCTCATGCAGGCGGTGAGGAACATCAGCGCCAGCATCCAGTATTGGGGCTTGCGCATCGCCTCGGCCAGGGTGAAGTCGCGGCTCTCGCTCTGCTGCACGGCGGCGGCCTGCTTGGGTGCATCCTTCATCAGCATGCCACCCACCAGCACCATGGACATGGCGATCAGCCCCCACAGCTGGAAGGTGGTCTCAAGGCCGTTGCTGGAGAGCAGCAGCAGGTTGATGTACTTGAAGCCCAGGCTGCCGAGACCGTAGGCACCGATGGAGCAGGCGGAGATGAGCCCCTTGCGCTCCGGGAACCACTTCACGCAGTTGGAGAGGGTCATCAGGTAACCGGTACCATCGGCAAAACCGACCAGGATGCCGGCGCAGAGGTAGAGCATCGCCAGGTTGCTGGCATGAGCGGTGAGGAAGAAGCCGATGCCGAGCAGCACGCCGGCGCCCAGGGTGACGTTGCGCACCCCGAACCGCTCCTGCAGCTTGCCCGCCAGGGAGGAGGCCACCGCCAGGGAGAGGCTGAGCAGGCCGAAAGCGAAGGCGACCTGGCTGACCGGCTCGTCCAGCTTGTCGGAGAGCTGGGCGTTGAACAGGCTCCAGGTGTACACGGATCCCAGCGCGAACTGGGTGATGATGGTCCCCAACAGGGTGAGGTAACGGGTGCGATTCAGATCGATGGTCATGATGCGTCTCGAGGAATGGCCTTAAGGAAACTGGGGCCACTATAGGCAAGACGCCGCTCCCGCCGACCGATTACGGCATGAAATGCAGATCGGCGGGAATGAATAACAATCAGAGCCGCATCAGCTGACGGAACGCCTTGATGTTGCTGCGACTGACCGGCACCTCGAACGGCAGGTCATGGAGCCGAATGAGATAGGTGCTGTTGAACCAGGGCACTATCTCGCGGATCTTGTTGATGTTGACGCAGTAGGAGCGGTGGCAGCGGAAGAACCCCTCGGCAGGCAACCGACTGACGAACTCGCTGAGGGTCATGGTCATCACGTAGCGATCGGTACGGGTGTAGACATGGGTCAGCTTCTCGTCGGCTTCCGCGTAGTAGATCTGCTCGCAGGGGGTGACGATGATGCGCTCCCCCTTCACCAGATTGACGGTGCGGTTCTGTGGCGTCCCGGACTCCGCACCCTGGGGCTGGGACTTGCCCGCCAGTTCGAGCTTTTGCAGCAAATTGATGAGGCGCGGCTCGTTGTAGGGCTTGAGGATGTAGTCGAATGCCTCCAGCTCGAACGCCTCCACCGCAAACTCCTTGTAGGCGGTGACGAAGACGATGTGGGGCGGATGGCTGGACTTGTGCAGGTTCTTGGCCAGCAGCAGGCCGTCGATGGCGGGGATCTGGATATCCAGAAACACCACGTCCACCTCGTGATCCTGCAGATACTTGAACGCCTCCAGCCCGTCCTCGAAGCTCGCCACTATCTCGATGTTGCTGTGCTGCCCCACCAGAAAGGCCAGCTCCTCGCGGGCCAGATACTCATCTTCCACAATGATCGCTTTCAGCATGGCATTGCCTCCTGATCAGGCAGATAGAAACAGACTTCGGTCCCCGGCTCCAGCCGCTTGAGGTGCAGGCCGTCGCCATAGAGCAGCTTGACCCGCTGATGCACGTTCATCAGACCGATGCTGCGGCTCTCCACCCGACCGGCGGCGACCCCGTCGATCACCGCCTGGCTGATGCCGTAGCCTGTGTCGCGCACCGCGACCCGGATGCCGCCCGCCAGCTGCTTCACCTCGATGGTGACCCGACCCGGCGCACTGCGGGGCTGGATGCCGTGCAGGATGGCGTTTTCCACCAACGGCTGCAACAGCAGGCTCGGCACCTGGATATGCACGTCGTCCACCTCGAACACCACCTCCAGCTTGTCGCCGAAGCGGGCCTGCTCGATGGCCACGTAGTCGCGCACCTGCTGCAGCTCCTCCTGGATGTCGATGAGGGTGTCCCCCTTGTTGAGGTTGTAGCGCAGGTAATCCGCCAGATTGGCAATGAGCTGGCGTGCCTGCTGGGGACGGATGCGGATCAGCGACGAGATGGCATTGAGGGCGTTGAACAGGAAGTGGGGGTTGATCTTGCTCTGCAGCGCGGTGAACTCCGCCTTGCGGGTCATCTCCTTGAGCTGCTCGATACGCGACACCTCCATCTGGGTGGAGATGAGCTGGGAGAGGCCCACCGCCATCTCCTTGAGGGAGCTGGTGATGCTGTGGGTGCGGCGATAATAGATCTTGAGGGTGCCGCTGACGGCGCCGTTTTCCCGCAGCGGAATAATGATGACCGAGTGAAAATCGGAGAGGTGATACTGGCGCAGATCGTTGTTGATGATGATCTGGTCCAGCAGCACCGCTCTGTGGGTCATGTCGCTGATGGCGTGATGCTCGTCCAGCTCGTAGTAATCCTTGCCCACCCCCACATAGGCCAGCACGTCGCGGGTATCGGTGATGGCCACCGCATCGGCGCTGATCTCGCTGCGAATGATGCCGCACACCTGGCTCAGGGAGTGGCGATCAATGTTCTGGAAAAACGGCAACGTCTTGTTGGCGATGTCGAGCGCCAGCTTGGCCTGCTTGGCGGCAATCAGCTCCTTCTCGTCATCCAGATCCTGCACCAGCTTGATGATGAGCCCGATACAGAGCGCACCGGCGATCATCGGGTAGGCAATATGACTGACTATCTCCACACCTACCGCATGGGGCTCGGTCAGTTGCCAGATAAGCAGCATGGTCAGCCCCTCGCAGGCCATCCCCGCCAGGATGCCATAGAGCCAGAGCCGCGACTTGCGACAGCGCAGGTGCAGCCAGGTGGCCAGCAGGCCGGCGATGATGCTGGCGATGAGACAGGGAATGGAGGTGTGGCCATCCATGTCGATGAGATAGCGGTGCAGCCCCGAGATGACCCCGGCCGGAATGCCGACCCAGGGGCCGAACAGGATGCCGCCCGAGATGATGGCGATGATCCGCACATTGATGAGGGCCCCCTCCACCGGAATGCCGGTGTAGGTACTGAACACCGCGAACAGACAGAAGATGGCCGCCACCAGCACCAGCTCGGCCGGGGTGTGGTCACGCTTCTGGAACAATCGCTGAAACGGCCGGGTGCGGGTGAGAAGAAAGAGCGTCATCAGCATCAGCGCCGCCCGCTCAAACACCGCCAACAACATCATCTGATTTTCGAGCATGGCTCTCCTCCGTCAATGGCATGGCGCCAGGGGGCGGATCATACCCCTTATCTGCCGCCGACTCATGGGCGAATCCGGGGAGAGCGGTTCAGCTTTCGGGGAAAGCGCCGATAAGAGGAGGCCCTCGCCAAGGAGGGCCCAGTCCGACAAAGGAGATAACTATGTTTCAAAAAAGCATGGTGCTGGCAGTGATGATCGGTTGCAGCAGTGCCGCCGTTCACGCCAATACGCAGGTGAGCCAGCTGAACTGGCAGGCCACCGCCAGCAAAGAGACCAACATGGAAGTAGCGCTTACCCACCCAGGCCTCCAGGCCATCAATTCGGATCCGGCACAGGCTCCCGTCCAGATCCTGGCAGCAGACCTGAGCCACCCGGATTTCAACACCACCTATCGTTTGCAAGCCCGCGCACTCTACGGCTCCCTGCCACAGCAGGATGATCTCCGGATCACGCTGGCGCTCAACGGACAACCCCTCGAAGCAAGCCGCGCCCTCCCCTTGGCGCAGGCGACCCGCTATTACCTCAGCTATCAGGCCCCGTCAGCCAGACCGGACCAGGTGGGCGAAGCCGCCTATGAGTTGATGGTGTACTGGCTGGGCTGACCACAGGAGCCGAAGGCATGTTCCCATGCCTTCATTCCTCCCCTTCCATCACCTGCAGTTGGGTCGCCGCCAGCCGAACGACCTCGTACTCTTGCTGCAAACGGGCCAGCGCCTCGGGCAGCCTGGCCTGATCGAGCTCCCAGGATTCTATTTCGCTGCAGGTCGCCACCAGTTTCAGAGTGCCCATGATCCTGGCGCCCCCTTTCAGGCGATGTATGCGGTCGATGAACTGGCCGACATGCCCCTCCTCCGCGGCCCGTTGCAATCCCGCGATATCGTCGTCACTGGCCCGCACGAACTCGGCCAGCAGAGGCACCATCAGGGTCGACTGGTGTGCGGTCAGCGGCCCCAGATACCGCCGGATCTCCTCCATGCAGACGACCATGTCACTCTGCTCTTCCCGCTGCATGTGCCGACGCAGGCAGTGATCGAGCGCCTCCAGTCCGACGGGCTTGAACAGACAGTCATCCATCCCTGCCGCCTGCCCTTCATTGATCTGCTCCTGCCGCGCATCGGCCGTCAGCCCGAGGATCACGGTGCGTCGCCAGCCGTGCAGCCGCTCCAGCTCCCGGCATTGGCGAACCAGCTCGAAGCCGTTCATGCCGGGCATGTTGAAGTCGGTCATGATGACATCCACCCTGGCTCCGATCAGCAGCCGCAGCGCCTCTTCTCCCGACTCGACGGCCGTGGCGTCATGACCCAGATAAGCCAGTTGCTGGCTGACCAGCAACCGGTTGGCTGGATGATCGTCCACGACCATGATCTTCAGTCGCCGCACCGGCTCCACCGCCGGCTCCTGTGCAGGCGTGGCGGGCATCGCCACGGCATCGGCCACCGGCAGCTTGATCTCGATACTGACCCGGGTCCCCTGCCCGGGCGCACTCTCCAGTTGCAGGGAGCCGCCCATCGTCTCGCACAGGGAGCGGGAGATCATCAGACCCAGCCCAGTACCCGACTGCTGGATTTTCTCGGGTTGGCTGGCCTGGCTGAAGGGCTCGAACAGCCTGGCCTGCTCGGCCTGATCAATGCCGATTCCGGTATCCAGAATGGTGAGCTGCACGGTACACCAGCCATCGCTGACCCGGGAGGCCAGCGTCACCGTGACCGACCCACGCTCGGTGTACTTGATGGCGTTGCTGATCAGGTTGGAGACGATCTGCTTGTAACAAAGACCATCGATCTGCACCCAGGAAGGATTGCCCGTGACGAGATCCAGCCGCAGATTTTTCTGCCTCGCCAGCGCGGTAAAGACGGTAACGACCGATGCTGTCAGGGTCACGATGTCATGGGGTTCGGGGGCAAGTTCGAACCGGCCAGACTCGATCTTGGAAATATCCAGGATGTCGCCGATGAGGCTCAGCAGATCGCTGGCCGAGCCATGGGCAATGGCGAGGGAGGCCTGATCCTCCTCGTGCAGCCGACCCCGCTTGAGCGCCAGTTCCAGCAAGCCGATGATGGCATTCATGGGGGTACGGATCTCGTGGCTCATGGTCGCGAGGAAGGTGCTCTTGGCACGGTTTGCCTCCTGGGCCTCCTGGCTGGCCACCGCCAGCTCATCGAGCAGGCGTACCCGTTCGCTGACGTCGATCCAGCCTCCCACGCCCCCCTGCACATTGCCGTCCAGATCGTAGTAAGGCTGAACCCAGTGATAGACGTCGACCCCGCCCGTCGGCAGGACCAGACGGTGATCCCCCTCCTGGGCACGGCGGCTGTCACAGGAAAGCACCAGATCCCCGTGCAGGGGAGCAAGAAAAGGCCAGCGCGTTCGCGCGTCGTCCAGGCCCGTGCCGAGCAGGCTGACCTTGGACTCGCCAAGGAAGCTGGCATAGCTGCTGTTGCACAGTACCAGGATCCCGTTCAAATCCCGCGCATAGATGGGGTGAGGTGTCCCGTCCACCAGATCGGCGATGAACTTGAGCTGGGTGCTCAGCGCCCCCTCCACCAGTCGCCGCTCGCGGATCTGCTTGCGCAGGGACAGCCCCCACAGGCCAACCCAGAGGGTCAGCAGCAGGATCAAGGCGATAAAGACCCCGAACTCCTGAATCAACTCCTGCCAGGAGACACTCTCCTGTTTGACATTGACCCGCCAGCGGTTGGAGAGCCCTTCCAGCTCATCCGGCGGAATGATGGCAATCACCTTGTCCAGAATGTCCCGCAGTACGGGATGCGCGGGGGTGACCGCCAACGCGGCACCGATGGGGATGGAATCGAACAGCTCCCCCGTAATGATCAGGCTGTCGGGGAATTTGCTGTTCACGTAGTACTTGGCCACCCGCAGCGGCAGTATGGTCACATCGCACACATCCATCGCCACACAGCGCATGGCATCTTCAATCGTATCGAACTGCCGCGACGTCAGCTTGCCGTATTCCGCCTCGATGGCCTGGGTCGAGATAAAGCCTCTGACCATGGCCACGGTGCCGGTCTTGAGCAGCGATGCAGGGGGGACCTCCCGGTGGCGCAGCCCCACCACATAGGAGAGGGGATCGAGGACAAAGGCCCGGCTGAACAGATAGCGGTTCCTGCGCTCGGCAGAAGGGCTCAACACCCCCGCATCCACCTGGCCGCTATCCAGCAACTGGGTCATCTGCTCCGGCGTCTTGGCAGGCACCACCTCGAGCTCCACCCCCAGCTTGGCTCGCATGACCTGCAGCAGATCGGCGACCACGCCGTGCATGGTACCGGTGACGTCATAGAAACTGAGGGGCGGGATGCCGCTGTTCACCGCAATCCGGATCTTCTCCCGTTTGCTCAGCCATTCCCATTGCTCGCGGCTCAGGTCGATTCTGCTGGCACCGATGGAGAGGCCCCCCCCATTCCAGCGCTTGGCCACTTCCGCCCGCTTGCCCTCGAGGATCTCCCCCAGCGCGATATCCATGATCCTCTTGAGTCGCCGCTCCTTGGGATTGAGGGCAAAGGCAAAACCGGCGGTATCGATATAGAGCGGCTTCAATAATTGAATGCTGCTCTGATAGAACTTGTTGACGATGAAATTGCCGGAGATCATGTCCACCATGACGGCATCAACCTGACCATATGCCACCGCGGACAATGCACTATAGCGGGACGGGTATATTTTAATTTTGTAGTCCGACAGATAGCGCATGATGTCCATGAACGGCAAATAATACTCCGGCACGGCTATTGTTCTTATTTCTCGCTCTTTGACCTGAATGTTTTTATAGATGGCTGGGTCGTCAGCAATATATTTGTCAGTCAGCAGAAGATGCTGTTCCCGCTCATAGGAATTGGAGGTACTCAGCAGATCGATCTCCCCCCGCTGGAGCGCTTCAATGGCAGCCGCCCTGGAGGGATATCCCTTCACCAGGATCTCGATGTGCAGCAGATGGGTCAACATGCCGACGATGTCGGCCGTCACCCCTTCATAAGCATTCGCCCTCAGGGTGATGTCCATAGGCGGGTTGTCAGGTCTGGGCACCCCCAGGATCAGCCGCTCGCGCTCCTGCAACCAGCGCCACTCCTCCCCATGCAGCGGCAAGGGGCTGGCATCGAGGTATTCCCCGCCATCCCGCGAATAGACTTGCAGCAGGGGCTCTTCCGGTTCCTGGGCCGCCAGCGGCCACACCCAGACCAGCGCCAGCAGAAGCAACAGCAATTTCGCCCTGTTCACAGCAGTTTCTGCCGTCTGGCCAGACTGATCAGATCAACGATGTTGGTGATGTTGAGTTTCTTCATCAACCGGGTCTTGTAGGTACTGACGGTTTTCTCGCTCAACAGCATGCTTTGGGCAATCTGCTTGTTGGCATGACCCTGACAAATCTGCAGCAGCACGCTCATCTCGCGGGAAGAGAGGGTCGACAGCAGATCTTCCCGATCGACCGTATGGGCATGCCTGGCGCCGGCGATGACGTCACGGGGGTAATAGAGTTGCCGCTTCTCTATTTTTGCGATCGCATCCTTCAGCAAATACAAATCATCCAGCTTGGACAAGAACCCCTCGGCACCAGCTTGCAGGCACCGCACCATAATATGGTGGGTGGACTGTGCAGACAGCACCAGAATCTTGGCGCCAATATCCAGCATCTTGATTCTCTTTATCACTTCGATGCCATCAAGCTGAGGTATTCCAATATCAAGAATGACAATATCTGGATGGGTGTTCCTGGCCATGGCGATAGCATCAACACCATTATCAACCTCGCCTAACACATGATGTTCTTCCTGTTTCAACAACATGTTCACGGCCATTCTTATTGCTGGATGATCATCAACTATCAATACCTTCGCCATATATAGATCCGTTATTCAGCCCTGTCCGACGAGCATATTAACTACAAATCAAGCAACGACACCATACAGCTTGATCTTGTTTTCAATATGTTAAATAAATATAAAAATGGCATTCTCAAGTTAATCACCATTATAGCTTCATTTATTTTTTATATATTTATCAATATATTGCATTTTATTTGCCTCGTATGGAGCCTGGTGGTGGCCGGGTCCCCTCCCTCGTTGATGTCCCCTCCTTCCCGGTTTTCCCTGTGCTCTTCCTCCCGCAATAAAAGACCTAAAAAACATATAAATCAAATACATGAGACACAACAACCCACTGAAAGGAAAGGGAAATCAATTATTTTATAAAGTTTGCGCCCCATCATCCTTTGAGATTTTTCCTACGCACCATTCGGTCGATCAAAACAGATCCGATCGTTATCTTAGTCGACGAAAAAACAAGCTGGTCCGAGGAGAAACATATTCCAGGTCCGGCTGCCACGACCGGTCGAATCGTCGCCAACGTGGCAAGGCATGCCCCTGACGGGCAATGAACCAACCGGGTGGTCAATACCATCCAGAAGATATGTAGGAAATATCGTAATGAAGAAGACTCTGATTGCTCTGTCCGTGGCTACCCTGGGCTTTGCCGCCACCGCTCAAGCCGCCGTAGAAGCGTCTGCCGTCGCGACCTGGCAGGCCACTGCCAAGAAAGACACCACTTCCGAGCTGGTGGTCACCCCGCTCTCCAGCCTCTCCTTCCAATATGCCGAAGGGATCAAGGGGTTCAACACCGTCAACGGCCTGTTCGATGTCGCCATCAAGGGTGATGCCAGCGCGACCGACTTCACCCTGAAGGCGAAGAAGCTGAACGGCACCCTGAATCACCTGGGTGGCGACTCCACCGTCGATGTGGGCGTGCTGTGGGGCGGCGCACCGGTCAGCACAACCGCCTACACCACCCTGATCGACACCGCTGCCGGCATCACGGGGGGGAATCTTTCTCCTCTTGCCAACGGCTTCAAGAACGATGCCGAACGCGTCACAGCGCAGGGTTCCTTCACTTTCAACATTGAAAGTGCCACTGCCAGCGGCACCCCCACCACCTTTGACGCCCTGCCGGACGGCCTGTGGAGCGGTGAAGTCAACGTCGAGTTCGTAGCGAACTGGAGCTAACTCATCCACCGCTTACCATTGAGGGCCCTGCGGGGCCCTTTGTTCTCTTAGGGGCACATCATGAACCTGAAAATTGCAGCGATATGGCTGCTGCTCATTCCCGGTATCAGCCAGGCGATCAATGTCGGCGCCGTCACCACCTTCATTGATGCAGGCAGCCAGGAGGTCGCCAAACAGATTGAAAATGGCAGTGACCAGGCCAGATTGGTCACGATCAGCGTGACACGCATCACCTCACCGGAAGAGGGAGGGCAGGAGATCCCCATGGAAGTCAGCGGCGAGCTGATGTTGTCACCCAGTCGGCTGATGCTGCCCGCCAATGCCAAAAACAACGTCAGGTTCTTTTACAAGGGTCCGCAGGATGACAAGGAGCGTTACTACCGCATCCGCTGGCTGGACACGGCGCTCTCCGTCGACGATCAGCGCAACGAACGCCGTCAGGCTGTTGCCACCACGTCAGCACAGATAGGCACCATTCTGGTGGTAACACCACGCCAGCACCGGTTCGCCTATGACCTGAAGGACGACACGCTCACCAACCAGGGCAATGCCTCCTATCGCACGGTAGCGTATGGCCCCTGCCTGAAAGGCGAGGAGCTGTGCAAGGAAACCTACTACGACCTGCCGGGCAAGCAACGCCGGTTCAAGCAGGTCAATATGCGTGATCCAAAGAGCCACCTGGGACTCTGGCTGGGTCAGGAATTCGTCGTCATCAAGTAACCCCCTATCACGGTGCCGCCCCACCCTCTTGCAGGGTGACGGCTCTCGATCTCCACACCCGGAACCATGGTGCTCGATATGTTGAAAAAAGCCTGGCTGTTGCCGCTCTCCTGGCTGATTGCGATGTCAGCCTCGGCCAGCACTGCTGCCCCTCTCAAAATTGCCAACGTCATCATTCCTGCCAGTTTTGCCAAGGCGCTGGAAGAGGGGCTGGCGGTACCGGTACGCCTGCGATACACGGATGAGGACAACAGGATCGACACCCTGACCGACGACACCATCGGCAATGCCACCCTGCTGCTGCAAGACGGCAAGCTGCACTTGTTGCACCTTGATTTCAGTGCCGGCCAGCAGCAAGGCGTGCTGAACGATGCCCTTACCACTCTGCTCTCCAGCAAGCAAAGACGCACCTTTTCTGCCGATGGCGCCTTGCAGATCGATGCCGATGCCAGCATGCAGCTGGACCTCGTCGCCATGCTGCTCACCATCCGGGTGTCACGGGATGCCTTTGGCCAGGCGAGGCAATCTGACAACCGTGTCGCACTGACCCCGACGGTGGACACCCTGACGGGCGTACAGCGCTACAACCTGGGTTACTCCTTCATCAATACCCCCCAGAGCGGGCACCAGGACTCCAATTTCCTGCAGCTGGAGAGTACCGTAGGGCTGGGCGCGCACCATGTCGCCGTGGATGCATCCCTTTACAACCTGGGTGAGCCGGAGCAGAGCGGCGACATCTACCGCGCCATGTACGAACGGGATCTCGATGATCGCCGCATCGCAGCAGGCATGGTCTCGACATGGGACCTGCAGACCCTGGGGGTGGTGACGGGCCTGACCACGGGTCGCCTCTACGGCGCATCCTATGGCAACCAGGCGCAATCTCGAAAACAGACCACCAACGAATCGACCACTCCGGTGCAAGTCTTCATGCCCGCCAACGGCGAGGCCAGGGTCTATCGGGATGAACGCCTGATAGGCCTGCAAAACCTGGCGATCGGCAACCAGCACATCGACACCTCCGCGTTCCCCAACGGGGTCTACAACGTCACGGTCGAAGTCTATGTCGACGGCCGCCTGACCAGCACGACCACCCAGCGAGTCACCAAGCTGGGCGGCAATCAGGGCTTTACCCGGGAGTGGGGATGGCAATGGTGGGGAGGCATGATGGAGAACAGCCAGCACAGCGGCGATTCCCCCCTGCTCGGTCTGTCGCTGGCACGCTCGCTGGATACCCTTGATCTGGCGACGACCACCTATGCTTTCAGGGATGCGGCCGTCGGCGAGGCACGCGCAAGCTGGCAGGTCACGGATCGCCTCGGCACCCAGTTACAAAGCATGCTGTCCACCGATCACTCCTGGCGGCTGGCGTCCAGCCTTTCCTTGCAAGCCCATGACAATGCCTCCCTGTGGGTCAGCCAGGAAAAACTGTATGCAGGCGATGCCCTGGGAGTGAGTGCAACCGAGCTCTACTCTGCCGGCATCACGATCAATCTGGGTGGCTGGGTCAGCGGCATGGGCCAGCTGACCTTCAACACCACGCACGACCGTCAGATGAACAGCGATCGCAGTTATGCGGATTACTACCAGCACCTCTATGCGGGCCGATACGGCAACCTCTCCATGCGCGCCAGCCTGCAGAGCGACAGTGGCACACTCAATGGATTCAGCAACAAGAGCATCACCCTGGACTACTCCATCCCGTTCGACAATCTGTTCAGCTTCGGCATGAGCAGCAACGAGCAGGGCCAGACCACGGCCAACCTCAACTATCAGAAGCGCATGGAGGGAGCCATCAATCTGGCCGCGCTGAATGCCTCCCGCATGATGCACGGCAGCGACACACACAATATGGCGCTTTCCGGCACCCTGGGGTTCGAGAACAGGGTCATCGGCGGCACCATGACGCTGGGTCGCGGTCATGGCGGCGACGTGAATGGCAACCTGATTGCACGGGGTGCCCTGATCACCACGGAGAACGACGTGATCGCATCCAGCCGGAGCACCTCTGGTTCAGGCCTCATCATCAATACCGGCATCCACCGGGAAGGACAGATGCTCGCCAAGGTGAATGGACAGGACTACCCCCTGCAAGGGGAACAGACCTTCCTGGCGCTCCCGCCTTATCAGGAATACGAAGTGGAACTGCTCAACAGCAAGACGGGCAAGGACAGCTATGACATCAACACCGGCAAGCAGCGCTACACCCTGTTCCCCGGCAACGTCGCCACTCTGGATGCCGGCAGCAGCATCAAGGAGATGGTCACCGTGTTTGGCGTACTCAGGGCAGAAGATGGCTCGCTGCTTGCTAACGCCCGCATTGACAACCACATCGGCACCACGGTGACCAACGAGGTCGGCGAGTTCACCCTGGACGTGGACAAGGCCAACCCCATGCTGACTTTCCGCCGGGGAAGCGACTTCTGTGAAGCCGACCTGGATCTTGCACAACACACGGGCGCGGCCTGGGTCGGCATCGTGACCTGCCAAGGACTGCCCACCTACGCCATGGTGAGAGAGTATTGAACATGAACATCACACACAGATTGCTGCTGGTCATTGCACTTGGCGCCGGCTGGGCACAGCAAGGCAGTGCGGCTGTATCCAAAACCGTCTGGCCGAATGCCGCGCTGCGCCATTTTCTGTTAATTGAAAATCAGGAAGACAACAACCTGTTTGTTGCGCCGACTGATGGCCTGGATCCGCGTCTGACCGGCGCAAATGCCTGGACCTCGCTCAAAGGAAATGGTCAGGTGAGCCTGGCGTACGTTGATAACGGATACAACACCGATATCAACAACTGGAACGTCGATATGTGGGAAAACGGCCCTATTCGCCGTCCTTATGTCAACCAACGCTGCATCATGTCTTATACCCGTTGTGACCCCGATACCGCTGAGGCGGTCAACAAGCCGGCCGTCGTTGATGATTTGGGCTTCTTCGGTCTCATTGGGGCATCTGCCGGGTGGGGACATGGCAAATTGAGTGCAAGTTTCTTTGATTATCTTCGAACCATGCCTGTCGGAGCTGTTTTGAACAGGGAGATGAACCTGTGCAGGACCACGCTAAAATATGACGCGGCAGCCGGTGAACGCTGTATCAATCAGAACAGCGGAAACTGGTACGTCAGAAACATGCAGCACAAGAAGGCCGGCCATCTTCGTTTCGTACAAACCAATGCAATAAGTGAAGTCATTGTGGACAGCAATGGTGTTCCTTATGTCTTGCCCGGTTCACAAGGCTGTGAGAATTACAGGCTGGGTACCCGAGATGGGATTTTGTGTCGTTTTCTTGATTACAACTTCAATGAAGATGGCAGTCAGAACTACACCGAGCCCTACATGTATACCAATGTCAAAAACAGCTCGCTGAATAGCGCCATTGGTTCTGCGGATCTGCAAATGAGCGCAGATTTGAAAAATTGGGCAAGCAAAGGCTCTCGCTACAACATCAGCTATTTAAGAGGACAGCCATCTGTTTATCTTTTCTTGTCCAGCAATTTCTTCAAACAAGTTGTAAGGCTGGGACTGCAAGATCAACTGACTCGCAGTCTGATCAACTTCAATATGAAGAATGGATATGCTCCCGAGAGTGGATACTATGAATTCAGCGGCACAACCGAAATTCATATAAAACCACGGGACTTCAGCGTATCCATCTTGTCTTCGGAGGGCGTCAGCAATCCTTACAGGGAGGGGCAGGTCGGAAAAGACATTCTGAGCTTCTCATACAATATCTCTGATAGCGGCCCCATCAGTGCCGATATGCTGGAAATTTCTATTTCACAGGACAGGGGGTCGCCTTATCGGGGATATTGCACTTTCTATCCGGCAGGCTCCTTCGCACCTGAACAGGCCGTCCCCATCCCTACCAGGCTGGTATTCGATTCGGTGGCTCATGGAGCGGGTTCACGGCACGCCATTCGCTGCGATCGCACACCGGTGGATATTCGCACCCTCGGAATACAGGACAATCAACCACCACAGGAGTGGAATGATCCCGTCAACGGCCAGGGCATCACCCGGTTTTACAAGCTGGCGCTGGAATTCGACCTGACCGATCCCATGGTGCAGCGCACCATGGGCGACGAGATGTGGGAAGGCGAGGTGGAACAAAGCGGCACCATCATCATCAAGGGGACCTGGCGCTGACCATGGAGTACAACATGCATCGTCTACTTTGGCCCTTGCTGGGCGGCTTGCTGGCCTCACAGGCCGCCGCCCTCGACATCGGCGCCATGACTCTTGCCATGGCGCCAGAGCAGGAGTTCATTACCAGAACCCTGACCAACAACAGTGCTTCACCCAAGCTGTACGACATACAAATGGAAAAAATCAGCGACCCCACGGCCAGAGGCAGAACACTGCCCACCGTCCCCGGTGAGCTGCTGTTTGCCCCCAGGCGCTTCACCCTGCACGCCAGACATGCCCAGAACGTCAAGTTCTACTACAAGGGGCCCGCCGATGACCATGAGCGTTACTACCGCATCACCTTCACCGAGTCACCGGCAGCCCAGGTGGATGAAGGCAGCCAGACGCAGCACCGGGGAACCGTCGAGGTGAAACTGGCCCTGCAGTCCATCCTGGTGGTGCGCCCGCGTCAGTCACGTTTTGCATACCAGTTGGACCCGGCACAGAGCGCCATCACCAATACCGGCAACACCTATTTCGAGTTCATGGTGAAACGGGGCTGCCAGCAGGCGGACAGCGAGGCGGACAGCAAGTACCTGCTGCCCGGGGAGACCTACCACAATCCCGGGATCAATCAGCCGGGCAACCAGAAGCTCATCGTCTACCAGTCCCGCTTCATCCCCGTGGGCAAGGATTGCTGGCCAGACTAGGTGCCCGACACCGGACGGTCAGCAATCCCCAGGGTCAGGAGGAGAGCGTCGCCAGCCTGGCCGCAAACCCCATGAAGAAGAGGCCGATAAGGCCGTTGCCGAGACGGGCCGCCGTCTGGCGCTGACGGAAAAAGCGGGCCATCAGGGTACCGCCGAAGATCAGAAGGGTCAGGTAGACGAAGCTCATCGCTTCCAGCATGCCAGCCAGCACCAGGTAGGAGATCCAGGTGTGGGCATAGCTGAAGTCGATGAACTGCACGAAGAAAGAGACGTAGAACAGGATCGCTTTGGGATTGGTGAGGCTCAGGGTGAGGGCCTTGGTAAAATAGCGCTCACCGGGATCCATATCGGACGCCGGTCCCGCCTTTTTGGCGATGAAGTTCGCGTGCAGGATCTTCACCCCCAGATAAAGTAGGTAGATGGCGCCCAGATAGCGCACCAGGGTAAAGAGCAATGGGGTGGTGCGAATGAGGGACGCGATCCCCAGATAGGCGCAGAAAATGAGGATGGCATCGCCGACGAAGACGCCGAGGGCGGCGCGATAACCCGGGCCTATGCCGCGCACGGCACCGGTTCGCAGCACATAGAGGGAGTTCGGGCCCGGGGCGATGATGATGAAGAAGAGACCGACCAGATAGGTCCAGACGTTGATGACACCCAGGCTTTCGAACATGTTCCCTCCATGGCGGGCGATGGGCCGGATAACGGCGGCAGGCCTTCTATACTAATCCGCCCCGCGCCAAGCACAAGATCTGACCAGCCATCCACACGTCGTCAGCATGAACGGCCTGCGCGCCACGCGAACGCAATCCGGGAGTTCGCCCACTTTGGTTATGTCCAGATACGCCGGGATAGGGCATGGTAGAGGGAGTGATCCCCCAGCCATGGACAAGACCTTGAGTACCGACACCCCGATCACCGCCCCGCCCGCGGTGGACAACCCGACTACCACCGCTTATCCGGTGATCGCCGCCATCAGCTTCTCGCACCTGTTGAACGACATGATGCAGTCGGTACTGCTGGCCATCTATCCCCTCCTGAAGCTGGGGCTCGATCTGTCGTTCACCCAGATAGGTCTCATCACCCTCACCTACCAGTTCACGGCCTCGCTGCTGCAACCCCTGATCGGCCTCTATACCGACCGCAGACCCATACCCTACTCCCTGCCTCTGGGCATGGGCTTCACGCTGGTGGGGCTGCTCTACCTGTCGCAGGCAGGCAGCTTTGGCGCCGTGCTGTTGTCGGCCATGCTGATCGGCATGGGCTCCTCCGTCTTCCACCCGGAATCCTCTCGGGTCGCCCGCATGGCGGCCGGCAACCAGCCCGGTCTGGCCCAGTCTCTGTTCCAGATCGGCGGCAATCTGGGATCGGCCATCGGCCCCCTGCTCGCGGCGCTCATCATCGTGCCGAAGGGACAGGGCAGTGCGGCCTGGTTCTCGTTGTTCGCACTCATCGGGGTCATCGTGCTCAGCTTCGTCGGCCGCTGGTCCAGCCACCATGCTGCCAGCTTCCATCGGCGGATGAGGGCCCATGCTGGCACCGGCCTGAGCCGCCGCCAGATTGGCTGGTCACTGGCTATCCTCGGTCTGCTGATGTTCTCCAAGTTCTTCTACATGGCCAGCCTGAGCAGCTATTACACCTTTTACCTGATGGACAAGTTCCACCTGTCGCTGGAGAGCGCCCAGCTCTATCTGTTCGCCTTCCTGTTTGCCGTCGCGGCTGGGACAGTGCTCGGCGGGCCACTCGGCGATCGCATCGGGCGCAAGCGGGTGATCTGGATCTCCATCCTCGGCGTCGCTCCCTTCACCCTGCTGCTGCCCCACGTCGACCTGTTCTGGACCTCGGTGCTGTCGATCGTCATCGGCCTCATCCTGGCGTCGGCCTTCTCCGCCATCCTGGTCTACGCCCAGGATCTGGTACCCGGCAAGGTCGGCACCATTTCCGGCCTCTTCTTCGGCTTCGCCTTCGGCATGGGAGGGATAGGGGCCGCCCTGCTGGGCAAATTGGCCGATGCCACCAGCATCGAAACCGTCTATCAGGTCTGCGCCTATCTGCCCCTTATCGGCCTGCTGACCGCCTTCCTGCCCAATATCAGGAGAGGCTAGAGGCCAAGCGGCAGCCAGCGACCGACCATAAAAAACGCGGCCTGAGCAGGCCGCGTCTGGTTCCATCACTCGGGCCGCCTGACACGGCCCGATCCGCTCGGACTCATCCGCTGAGCCTCTTTGTCAGCAGTACGGCCTCTCCCCCAGCCCGACGACCGGGCCCACTGGAAGTTGTCACCCGAGAGGCCGCTGACGGGACCATTCACAGCAAGGATGCGGCATCCCTCAGCAGTACTGGCCTGCCACCCAGCCCGACGACCAGGCCCACTGGAAATTGTAACCACCGAGCCAGCCGGTCACATCGACCACTTCGCCGATGAAGTAGAGGCCGGGCACGGTGCGCGCCTCCATGGTCTTGGAGGAGAGCGCGTTGGTATCCACTCCCCCTAAGGTCACTTCGGCGGTGCGATACCCTTCGGTGCCGTTGGGCAGGATCTGCCAATCCCCCAGCAGGGTGGCCACCGCCTCCAGCTCCCGTTCGTTGTACTGGCGCATCGGCTTGCTCACCAGCCATCCCAGCTCCACCAGCTTGTCGACGAAGCGCTTGGGCAGCTCGCGCCCCAGCACGGTTTTCAGCTCCTGGGCAGGATGGGCCTGGACCCAGGTCTTGAGGGTCTCTGGAATGTCGAGATCCGGCAGCAGGTTGATGTGAATCTTCTCCCCCGCCAGCCAAAAAGAGGAGATCTGCAGGATGGCGGGGCCGGAGAGGCCGCGATGGGTGAACAGCATGGCCTCCTTGAAGCGGGTGCCATCCTCGGCGGTCACCGCCACCGGCAGGCTGACCCCCGCCAGATCGGCGAAGGCCTCCTTGTCGGCCTGATGCAGGGTAAAGGGCACCAGCCCGGCGCGAGTCGGCAGCACGGTGAGGCCGAACTGCTCCGCCAGCTTGAAGCCATAAGGGGTAGCACCGAGTTTCGGCATGGAGAGGCCGCCGGTGGCGACCACCAGCGACGAGCAGGCGATCTCCCCCTTGCTGGTGTCGAGCACGAAGCCTTCATCTGTCTTGCTGACGGTGAGGATCTCGGTCTGGAACTGCAGGGTCACGCCAGCCCAGTCGCACTCGGTCAGCAGGATGTCGACGATATCCTTGGCGCTGTCGTCGCAGAAGAGCTGGCCCAGCGTCTTCTCGTGGTAGTTCAGGCCATGCCTGTCCACCAGATCGATGAAATCCTGCTGGGTATAGCGCGCCAGCGCCGATTTGCAGAAGTGGGGGTTGGCCGAAAGGAAGGCATGGGGACCCACCTGATGATTGGTGAAGTTGCAGCGACCGCCGCCGCTGATGAGGATCTTGCGGCCCGGCTTCTTGGCGTTGTCGAGCACCAGCACGGAGCGACCCCGGTAGCCAGCCTGGGCCGCACACATCAATCCGGCCGCCCCGGCACCGATCACCACCACATCCACCTGTTTCATCGTCACTCACCCATCAAAAGAAAAACGGCCCCTTTACCTTAAAGGACCGTCATTGTACCCGGCAGACACCAGCACAGCGGTACAAGGACACCTGCAAATAGAAAACGGCCCCTTTACAAGGGGCCGTCATTGTACTGACTGAACACTAAGTGTCCACGACTATCAGGCGTTGCCGTCCATGATGCTGGCCGGTGCGCCCTTGGCCAGCTCGGCCAGCTCCTTGTCGATGAAATAGAGGCCCTTGCCATCCTCGCCCACCAGGCTCAGACGGTCGACGATGCTCTTGAACAGCTTCTCCTCTTCGTGCTGCTCGGCCACGTACCACTGCAGGAAGTTGAAGGTGGAATAATCCTGGGTGGTGAAGGCGACATGGGCCAGACCGTTGATGCACTTGGTGATGTGATACTCGTGCTCCAGGGTGGTGCGGAAGATGTCACCCAGGGACTTGAATTCATGGGGAGGCGCTTCGATGGCCCCCAGCACCGGCATGGCACCGGTCTCGCTCACGTAGGTGAACAGGCGCTCCATGTGCTGGCGCTCCTCGACCGCATGCTGGCGCAGGAAGGTGGCGGCCCCCTCGAAGCCCTTGTCCTCGCACCAGGCGCTCATCTGCAGGTAGAGGTTGGAGGAATAGAATTCAAGATTAATCTGCTCGTTCAACTTCTCGATCATGGCTTTGGCCAACATGATGATTCTCCACTGTGATTTGCCCACGATTGTCGCCACTGTTGCATCCTGACGCAACCAGAGACAACCGACGCACCCCGCAGTTGCGACGACTTTTCACCTCATCCTCTCCCCCATACGGTTATAGAGAAGCAAAGAAACATGGTGTAGGTGACATCAGCCATTATGATGGCGCCATTGGTCGGGGAAAGGATTCAATGAGATTCATAATGGCACTGGCGCTGCTCTGGATGACCCAGTTGCAGGCAGCTCCCTCCTTGCTGAAAGAGGCTGAATTGCAGGCGGCGCGCGATCCCGTCGGCTATCTGCAGCGCCTCGACGCCAGTCCCCAGCAGGATATGGAACTGTTCTACGCCAGGTCCCTGGCCCAGGCAGCCCTTGGCCGCTATCCACAGGCACAGCGCGACAATGCCCGCGCCCGCGGTCTGGCCAATGCCCAGCAGGAGACCCTTCGCCTGCTCGACTTCCGGTTGCAGCAGATTGCCCTGACCCTGGATGCCGATACGCCGGATCAGGCGCTCGAGCTGCTCACCCAGCTCTGGCCAGCGGTCCGGCATCACCCCAGGCAGGTCTCGGAGTGGCATGCCCTCAACGGGCTCGCCCTCTACCGTACCCAGCAGATGAAAGAGGCGATCCTCGAGCTCAAGACCGCCTATCACCTCAAGCAGAAAGAGCCGGGTTCCATCCTCTCCACCTTGCAGTGCGGCCGTCTGCTGATGACCCTCGGCAACCTCTATGCGGACCTCAATCTCTACCGTGAGGCCGAGACCTATTATCAGGATGCCCTCGGCCAGATGGTGCAGCTCAACGAGCCCAACAGCCAGGCCATCATCCGGGCCAACATGGCCAGGCTCTACATCGACATGGGCCAGCCTGCCAGAGCCAGCCAGTTGCTCGATACCCTGCTGGCCACGCCGAGCCTGTCACCCCACTATCGCGCCATCGTCCTCGGCTACCAGGCCATGGTGTTCAACGCACGGGCGGACTGGCACTCAGCCTGGCGCAGCTTGGAGGAGGCACAAGCCATCTATGACAGGCTGGATAGCCCGCAGGCGGCCTCCCGTCTGACCGAGATCCGGGCAAGAACCCTGCTGGGTCGTGGCGAGAAGCAGCTGGCCCTGCAACTGCTGATGGAGCACACCGCCCCTCTCTCCATGGATGGTCGGGCGATGCAGGCCAGGTTGCTGGCCGATCTGGGCCGCTACCCCGAGGCCTATGGGGCCATGACCCGCTACATGCAGTACTACAAGCAGCACTTCAACCAGACCCTGAGCCAGCACGCAGCCGCCTTCCAGGTCGAGATGGATCTGGCTCGCAGCGAGGCCAGCAATCGCGCGTTGCAGCAGGAAAACGAGAGCAAGCGCCAGCAACTGCTCTACCAGCAGAGTGCCCGCTACTACCAATTGCTGCTGCTGGTGCTGCTGGCCGTCGCCTTGATCCTGCTCGGGCTCACCACCCGCAGGCTCCACCGCAGCTCGCGCCACCTCTACAAGCTCGCCACCTTCGATCAGCTGACCGGGCTGCCAAACCGGCGCGCCCTGCTGGAGAGACTGGGTCAACAGTGGCTGCACGAAACGCCCCTGACCCTGCTCATCATCGACATCGATCACTTCAAGCAGATCAACGACAAGCATGGTCACCAGGCGGGGGATCAGGCTATCCGGCAGTTGGCCAGGGAGCTCAAGAGCTGGGCACCGGACCAGCAATTGATCGGGCGCTGGGGCGGGGAAGAATTTCTGGTGGCCATGACCCAGGACGGGGCCACCTGCTGGCGGCTGGCGGAGCAGCTGAGAAGCCGGATCGCCTACCTGGCCGCCCCCCACATGACCATCAGCATCGGGGTGGCGGAACGCTCGACGCAGGATGACAGCCTGAGCCAGCTCATTCATCGGGCCGACATGGCCATGTATCAGGCGAAGCGCCAGGGGCGCAACCAGACCGTGCTGGCCCAGTCTCCCCACCTTTCCCCTGAACTGGCCTGCAACGTCGCCTGATGCCCCTCGTGCGGGTGTCAGGGCGTCAGCTCAGTGAGTGACGCCACGTTCACCGGCGCACCGTAATCCACCCCCGGCAGCTCGAAGCCGTTGAGCTGCATGAACTCCTGGCGCAACCCGGCAAAATCCCCCAGGGTGCGGAAGTTCTCCGGCGTCACCTTGGGCCAGAGTGCCGAGACGGCGGCCTGCACCGCTGGCTCAAGCTCGTGGTCATCCATCCGGATCAGCCGGTTGCCATCGGCGACGACCCCTCTGGGCCCGTACATCTTGTCGGCAAACAGCCGCTGCATCTGCTCGATGCAGCCCTCGTGGACACCACGCTCCTTCATCACCCCCATCAACAGGCCCAGATAGACAGGCAGCACCGGAATAAACACGCTCGCCTTGGTCACCAGCGCCTTGCAGACCGACACCCAGGCATGACCGCCAATCCCGGCAAGTTGCAGGTTGATGGTCTCGGCGGTGGCGTGCAGGTGCTCCTTGGCATAGCCGATGGTGCCGTCCCGATAGAGGGGGTAGGTGGACTCGGGGCCGATATAGGAGTAGGCAACGGTCCGGGCGCCGGGGGCCAGGCAATCCGCCTGCTGCAATGCCTGCATCCAGCGCTGCCAGTCCTCTCCCCCCATCACGGTGACGGTGTCGCGGATCTCCTCCGGGGTGGCTGGCACCAGCGACTGCTGCACCAGCGCATCGTGCTCCAGATCCAGCCCCCAGCCTTGCAGCGGCTGGCCTGTGGTCTTGAGCACCGAGCGTACCTGTGTGCCATCCGGCATCACCCTGACTCCGCTCGCCAGCGAATAGACCACCAGATCCACCTGCCCGAGCTGCTGGCGGATGACGTCGATGGCCTGCTGGCGCATGGTGTCGGAGAAGGCATCCCCGATCAGGTTGACGGCGATGCGACCGGCTTGCTCCGCCGCCTGACGAAACCAGATGTTGTTGTACCAGCCAGCACTGCCGAGCCCCTTGTCGGAGGGACCCCGCTCGAACGAGACGCCCAGGGTATCGGCCCCGGCGCCGAAGGTGAGCGCGACCCGGGACGCCAGCCCGAAACCGGACGATGCCCCCAGCACCAGCACCCGTTTCGGCCCGTTGAACGGCCCCGCCGCCCGCACCTGTTCGATCTGTTGCAGCACGGCGGCGCGACAACCCATGGGGTGGCAATTGCGGGCAACACAACCCTGGATCTGGGGATGAATGATCATGAAGGACTCTCCGGTGCATCGGTGGGACATGAGAAACGGCCATGACAGCGTCACCCGGTTGCAGGTGAGGAGCCCTGGCCGTTTTGCCAAGGGAACTGGCTACAGCATAACCAAGGAGGGCGGGATTACCTTGATGTCGGACGGGATATGGGCTGGAAGAGGGCAGAAAAACAAAAGGGAGCGCGAGGCTCCCCAAAGCGGTATTCAGATGCTTTTTGTTGTTTTGTGTTCATTGCGAAGCACGGGCACATCCTATTCCCCCACCTTCCCGGGGGCAATAGCACGCCTGTGACCGGTGTCAAACTCCTGTTCAAAATATGCACTCCCCGGCCACCTGCACCTCTACGCCTTCCGGTTCGGGGTCAGGCAAATCCTGAAACTGTGGCGACGATGCCGTTTTAGTTTCAGCAGACATTGGTATAGTGGACCCAGGATCAGTGAGGAGAACTCCCATGAATGGAACCTATTACAAACACGTACTGGCCGCGATCGACCTGTCGGAAGACAACCGCAAGGTGATCGAGAAGGCGGTCGACCGGGCCCGCTCCAACGGCGCCAAGCTGTCGGTGATCCATGTGGATGTGGACCTCAAGGATCTCTACACCGAGATGATCGACATCGACATCGACAACGTGCAGGACCAGGTGATCGCCGAAGCGAAGGAGAAGCTGGAAGCCTTCCTCGCCTCGGTGGACTACCCCATCGAGAAGAAGCTGGTGATCTGCGGCGATCTGAGCGAGCGGGTCAACCAGGCGGTCAAGGACTACCAGATCGACCTGCTGGTGTGCGGCCATCGCCAGAGCTTCTGGAGCCTGCTCACCTCGAGCGCACGCCAGCTGATGAATACCGTGCCCTGCGACATGCTGGTCGTGCCCTTGCAGAAGTGATCGAACAGGCGTAGTGTGATTTGCCATGAATATGACCTCATTCAATCACAACTACTGGTGGTGCTGCTTCTAAACAGGCGGCACTGCTTTTCTATGTAAAATTTCCAAAAGAAAACACCGTGACCGCCGAGAGGCGGTCATTGTTTTCATCCCTTTGTCGCCTCCCGGCTCACCCAACTGGAGAGAGTGACATGCACAACCCCGTGATCCTGACCGGTGACCGCCCCACCGGCAAACTGCACATCGGCCATTACGTCGGCTCCCTGCGCCAGCGCGTGGCCGCCCAGCACCATTACCGCCAGTTCGTCATGATCGCCGATCTGCAGGCGCTGACCGACAACGGCCACAACCCGGCCAAGGTGACCGATCACGTGCTGGAGGTAATGGCCGACTACCTGGCCGCCGGCCTCGACCCGGCCAAGACCACCTTCTGCCTGCAGAGCGCCCTGCCCGCCCTCGCCGAACTCACGACCTACTACCTCAACCTGGTCAGCGTCGCACGGCTGGAGCGCAACCCCACCGTCAAGGCCGAAATCCAGCAGAAAGGGTTCGAGCGCAGCCTGCCCGCCGGCTTCCTCGTCTATCCGGTCAGCCAGGCCGCCGACATCACCGCCTTTCGTGCCACTCACGTGCCGGTGGGCGAGGATCAGCTGCCCATGCTGGAGCAGACCAACGAGATAGTGCGCCGCTTCAACACCCTGGTGGGCAAAGAGGTGCTGACCGAGTGCCAGCCCATCCTGAGCGACACCGGCCGCCTGCCCGGCATCGACGGCAAGGCCAAGATGTCAAAGTCCCTTGGCAACACCATCGAACTCGGCATGTCGAGCGACGAGATCAGGCAGGCGGTGTTCGCCATGTATACCGACCCCAATCACCTCAAGGTGAGCGATCCGGGTCAGGTGGAGGGCAATACGGTGTTCGCCTATCTGGATGCCTTCCACCCTGACAAGGCCCTGGTGGCCGAGATGAAAGCCCACTACCAGCGCGGCGGTCTGGGGGACATGCGCTGCAAGCAGGTACTCAACGACTGCCTGCAGGCCCTGCTTGCCCCGATGCGGGAGCGGCGCGAGGCGGCCATCGCCGACAAGCGTCAGCTGCTGCGCCTGTTGCAGCAGGGCACCGAGCAGGCCCGGGCCCTCACCGACGAGGTGCTGGCCGAGGTGAAGGGGGCGATGGGGCTGGACTACTTCTCCGGATTGGCGTGATCTGCCCCCTGCGGCGCGGGATAGCCGAGCGCATCCGCGCCGTAGCGCTCCCTCGCCAGCCGGTGCAACAGCCCCTTGAACCAGCCGATCGCCTCGTCATGGGCACTGAGCGGGTGGCCCGCCATCAGATAGACGATGGGGATGGCGGGTTCCAGCTGGTGCAGTCGCAACGGATAGTGGCGACAGAAGTGGCGCCCGATCATCTCGGGCACCACCACCAGGTAGCGGCCGGTCGCCATCAGCGGCGGTACCGCCATAAAGCTCGGCAGCCTGACCCCCAGCTCCCGCTCCACCCCGAAACGGGCCAGCCAGAGATCCACCATGGCCTGGCTGTGGCCCCAGCTGGAGGTGTGGATATGGGGGCGGCTGACCAGTTCTCCCGGCCCCAGCATGTCGGGCAGGGCGCTGCCGAGGGGCGACAAACAGACCAGCGGATTGCTGAACCACTCCTCGCGCCACAACCGGGGCGAGAGGTGGTTGGCACCGGCAAACCCGATCACCAGATCCAGTTCCCCCTTCTCCAGCTCCCGCTCGTAGTCGCTGTCCGCCAGCTCGCACACTTCCAGTCGGCAGTGGGGAGCCTGCTGCACCATCCACTCCACCAGCACCGGCACCAGGCCGTGCTCCACCGAGCCCGGGGTGGCGATGCGAAACACTCGCTGGGCACTGGCGGGATCGAACCCCTTCGCCTGCCGCAGCCCCTGCTCCAGCATGGCCAGCGCCTGACGTACCGGGCTGGCCAGTGCCTTGGCCCGCTCGGTCGGCATCATCTCGCGCCGACTCATCACGAAAAGGGGATCATCCAGCGCCTGGCGCAAGCGCCCCAGCGCATGGCTGACGGTGGACTGGGAGAGGTGTAGCCGTTCGGCGGCGCGAGTGACGTTGCGCTCCTGCATCAGCATGTCGAACACGGTGAGCAGGTTGAGGTCGAGGCGGGAGAGGGGCAGTTCCATCGATATTGGCCATAGTTGAATGACGACAATTCATTTTTGGCATAGTAGCAGATTGCATAGAATGCGCAGGCGAATTACATCGGAGATTCAAATGCGTAGCTATCTGTTGTTGCTGGCGATCGGCCTGTTGTGGGGCTCCCAGTTCATTTTCATGCACCAGGCCGTGGCTGAACTGCCCCCCATCATGGTGGCCGCCGGACGCGCCCTGTGCGGCAGCCTGACCCTGGGTCTGCTCTGCCTGTTCATGCGCCTCAAGAGTGAACACACGCCCTGGCGAACCTATATGCTGATCGCCCTGCTCGACGCCACCATCCCCTTCATCATGGTGGCCTGGGGACAACAGTACGTGGACAGCGCCATCGCGGCCGTGGTCATGGGTTGTATCCCCTTTGTGACCATTCTGGCGGCTCCTTTGTTTATTTCTGGTGAAAGAATCACCAAGGGCGGCCTCGTCTCCGTGATCATCGGCTTCATCGGCGTGCTGGTGCTGTTCTGGCCCAAGCTGACCAGCGGCATGAATGCCGGCCTGCTCGGTGCCATGGCCATCCTGTTCGGTGCCAGCTGCTTCGCCATCGGCCTGCTGATGATCAAGCGCTTTGCCAAGGACCATCCTGTGGTCGTGGCCCGCAACATCCTGATCTCCTCAGCCATCCAGCTGCTGCTGGCCGCGCCCTTCGTGGCCGACCTGAGCACCCTCACCCTGCCGAGCCAGCAGGCCATGGGCGCCGTCGCCATGCTGGGGATCTTCTGTACCGGCCTGGTCTACTTCCTCTACATGGCGCTGATCCAGAAAGCGGGCCCGACCTTCGCCTCCTTCAGCAACTACCTGGTGCCGCTGTTCGGCGTCATGCTGGGAGCCCTGTTCCTCGGCGAGCAGATCCAGTCCACCACGGGCGTGGCGCTGGCCCTGATCCTGGGTTCGGTCGCCCTCAACCAGTGGGCACAGCAGCGCCGCCAACAGCGGGAGGCAGCCCTATGTCAGGCATCCTGACCACCCTCTGCGGCGGTCTGGTACTGATAGCCGGCTGGCAGTATCGCCACCGGCTGGCCGGGGTGCTGGGTCTGCTGATGGTGCTGCTGCCCTGGTTCTTCGACAGCAAGCTGCAAGCCATGCTGAACTATGCACTGAATGCCTGAAGACCCTCTCTGCGTGTGTGACGAGAGTGTATCTCTCCTGTTTTTGGGACCGTTTTAACAAAACCTCCGATTTGTCCCCTCTACCGGCGCCCTGCGCCGGTTTTTTTATCTCTGCGCCTCTGGTCCGTAGCGATAACTCAACCGCTCGTTCTTGCGCGGCCCCGTTATCTGCCAGGCGAGCAGGAAGCCCCCGCCGGTTTCGGTCAGCTCGGCGCTGTAGTGATCCTGCCCGCACAGGTGAGGCTCGGCCGTGACCCAGTGCCCGTCCCCCCGGGGCAACAGCTCGAACAACATCACCGGCTGCTCGTAGCGCAGGTGGGAGAGCATGATCCCCCGTGCGGTGCGCTGCCACCAGAAGCGGTTGTGCATGGTCAGCTCCCGGCCATGGGGCGTGGTGTAGCGACCCGTCTCGGCATACAGCCACCCCCCATGGTGATCGGTCACCACCACGGCCCCCTCCCCGCGACCGCACCAGTCGGTGGCGGATCCGGCCCCGTTGCTCGCCTCGAAGGCAAATGCTCCGATCTGTGACAACCCTTCCCATAAACGCTGGATCGCGCCTTCCAACTCGGCCATCATAGCGCCCTCCAAATTGACAACTGACGACAATTCAATCACATGAACTACTTGATAGGGGTTACCCTGCTCTGGTCCTTCTCCTTCAGCCTGATCGGGGTCTACCTTGCCGGTCAGGTGGATGCCTACTTCTCGGTACTGACCCGCATCGTGCTCGCCAGCCTGGTGTTTCTGCCCTTCCTGCGCCGTCGCTGGCTGCGCCCCGATCTGGTGGCCAAGCTGATGGCCCTCGGTGCCATCCAGCTCGGCATCATGTATCTCTTCTACTACCACTCCTTCCTGCTCTTGACGGTACCGGAAGTGCTGGTGTTCACCATCTTCACCCCCATCTATGTCACCCTGATCCACGACCTGCTGGAAGGGCGCTTCAAGCCTGTCTATCTGTGGGGGGCCCTGCTGGCGGTGCTGGGGGCGGCCGTCATCCGTTTCGACGGCCTGACCGAAAACTATGTACTGGGATTCCTGGTGGTGCAGGGCGCCAACGTCTGCTTCGCTCTGGGCCAGGTAGGCTACAAGGTGCTGCTGGCCCGGGAGGCTGAGCAGCCGCCCCAGCTGGCGATGTTCGGCTGCTTCTATCTGGGCGCCCTGGTGATCGCCCTGCCCGCCTGGTGGCTGCTGGGCAAACCTCAATATCCCGCCAGCTCCCTGCAATGGGGCATCCTCTTCTGGCTGGGGGTCGGGGCATCCGGGCTCGGCTACTTCCTGTGGAACAAGGGGGCGACCCTGGTCAGCAGCGGCGTGCTGGCCATCATGAACAACGCCTTGATCCCCGCGGGTCTGCTGGTCAATCTGGTGCTCTGGGGAAAGGATACCGACCTGCTCAGGCTCGGTCTGGGCGCCCTGCTGATGCTGGCTTCTCTCTGGGTCTGCCAGCGTCAGCAGGTCAGTGAGCGCTGACTGAAAACCATTGACGCTGATGGGTCCATCGGCGTCAATGGGTACGCGGACAGTGACTGGCCGTCAGCCGACCACGGCGTTGTGTTCCCGCTTCGCCTGACCGTGGCAGGAGGCCAACCGGGCCAGCAGGTGATCGAGCTGCTCGGCACTCTGGCTCTGCACCAGGCCGATGCTCACGGTCACCGGGCGCTGGGGCAGCAGGCTGGCGTCGGCGATCTCAAGACGCAGCCGCTCGGCAATCTCCAGGCCGCTCAACCGATCGGTCTGGGAGAGCATCAGGATGAAGCCGTCTTCGTCCCAACGAGCGAAAGGATCTTCCCGGCGCAGCTCGCGGCGCACGATGCGGGCCAGCTTGGCCAGCATGGCGTCGCAGGCCGCCTCCCCGAACAACTGCAGGATCTTGCTGCGGTGATCCACGCTGAACTGCAGCAGACAGAAACTGCCGCTCTCGCTGGCCAGCCGTTCATCCAGCAACAGCTCGAAGTGGCTGCGGCTCTCGAGGCCGGTGAGGGGATCCGTGTCATGGCGATCCTCCAGGGGCGCCATGGCGGCATCCAGATGGCGAACCACCCCCAGCAGTTGACCCCCTTCGTCGCGACGGACCCGCTCCTCCAGCCGGATGTAATGGCCCTGATGGTGCAGGATGCGGTACTCGAGTCGAAGCCCGTTGCTGCGCCCTTGCTGACAGGCCTCCAGGGCCTCTGCCAGACGGGGAGCATCATCCGGATGTACCCGATCCAGCCAGCCGAGATCTCCCAGCTCGCCCCCCTCCAGACCCAGCAGTTGCAGACAGGAAGGGTCCCGCCTCAGACCCTGCCCGGCCGACCAGGTCCAGATCCCGGCCTCCAACATCGCCATGGCCTGTGCCATCAGCGTCACCTCAAGGGGAGTGGTGACCTCAACCCCGGGAGTCTCATACCTTTCCATCACGCGCCTCGAAACCGGATCTGAATATCTGTCCAAGCAATCACACTCAATAAGTAACATTGGTGCTGGCGCCGAGCAACCGCGCCAGCATCGCTGGCCTCGCACCTCTCGCCCCCGGTGGTCCGCCATCAGGGCTTGCCAGCCTCCAGATACGAAGTGAAGCTCGACGTCACGCCACCTTGCCCTGATAGCCTGCCATCAGGGCCTGCCAGTTTTCCGGCACGAAGTGGAAGCTGGTGTGCAGTTGCGACTCCTTGTTGAAGGAGCGCAGCAACCGCTCCAGGTTGGCCTGCTGCCAGTTGCCGGGGGAGCGGATGGCTCCTTTGTCGAAGTCGATCACCCACACCTTGCCCTCCTTGTCGAGCAGCAGGTTGTGGCTGTTGAGATCCGCATGATAGACCCCTGCATCGTGCAACTGGCGCACCGTTTTGCCTATCTTGTGCCACACCTCACCGGCGATCGGCCCCTGCTTGAGCAGGGCCACCAGATCCTTGGCGCCGCGAATGCGCTCGATCAGGATGTCGGCCCGATAGAAGGGCCCCTGCTTGACCATGCGGGCCGCAAAGGGGCGCGGCACCGGCAGCCCCTGTTCACTCAGGGTCGCCAGCAGACGATATTCAGCCATGGCCCGGCTGCTCTCCACCCCTTCAAACCAGAACCGGTCACGCACCAGCTTGCCCACCATGCCGCCACGGTAGTAGTGACGCAGCACCAAGTGACGGGACTCATCCTTCACGAACCAGGTCACCCCGCGGCCGATGGAAGAGCCCACCACCTGGCGATGGGTCTGCCACCAGACAGGATCGAACAAGGCAGGGGAAGGATCGCGGAAGACTCCGTCGGCATACCAGCAGACCTGGTTGTGGGTGGTGTGTGTCAGCATGATGAGAATTCCGGTCGATAGTGGGTGCAGGGCCTCCATTCAGAAAGCCGTGCCGGTCGGGCAACCGGCGCAATTTTACAATCCACAGGGGAGTTTGCATAATGCCATCCATCCATTTTGCCATCGTTGCGCCACATCATGCCGCTGTTCCAAACGCCGCCCTCCTCCATCTGCATCCTGCGGCTCTCCGCCATCGGAGATTGCTGCCACGCGCTGGCGCTGGTGCGCGTCATCCAGCGGGAGTGGCCCCAGACCCGCATCACCTGGATCACCGGCAAGATTGAGGCGACCCTGTTCGCCGATCTGCCGGGGGTCGAGGTCATTCCCTTCGACAAGAGCAAGGGGTGGCGCGGCTATCGCGATCTCTGGCAGACCCTCAAGGGGCGCAGGTTCGATGCCCTGCTTCACCTGCAGGCCGCCATGCGCGCCAGCATCGCCACCCTCGGCATCAAGGCCAAGGTCAAACTCGGGTTTGATCGGGAGCGCGCCAGCGACGGTCAGTGGCTGTTCACCAACCATCGGGTCCCCTCACCCGCCTCCCCCCACGTCCTGGACGGCTTTCTCGCCTTCGCCAAAGAGCTCGGGATAAAGGATCTGACCCCGGACTGGCAACTGCCCATCAGCGCCGAGCACCAGGCCTGGGCGAAGGAGAAAATTGGCGGCAAGCCGACCCTGCTCATCTGCGCCGCTGCCAGCAAGGCATTCAAGAATTGGACTGCCGCCGGCTATGCCGCGCTGGCGGATCACGCCGCAGACAAGGGCTTTCAGGTCTATCTGTGCGGCGGACCGGCCAAGCTGGAGCGGGATCTCGCCGCCGAGATCCAGCGCCTCAGCCAGAGCAAGCCGGCAGATTTGGTGGGGCAGACCAGCCTCAAGCAATTGCTGGCGCTGATTGGCGAGGCGAGCCTGGTGCTGGCCCCGGATACCGGCCCTGCCCACATGGCCACCCTGGTGGGAACACCCGTGATCGGCCTCTACGCCCACCACAACCCCGCCCGTACCGGCCCCTATCTGTGCCGGGATTATCTGGTCAGCGTCTATCAGGAACTGATTGAGCAGGAGACCGGCAAGCCGCTGGCCGAGCTCGGCTGGCGCACCCGCCTCAAGGATCCGGACGCCATGGCCAAGATAAGCCGCGAGCGGGTCATCGCCGCCTTCGACCGCCTCTGTACCGACAAGCATCTTCTACCGACCCAGGGCAACTCGGAAATTCCGAGCCCTGGCGCAGGGATAATCTGATGGCCCGGCCCCGGCTCCGTGGGCAGAATGGCCCTCTATGCGGGTAACGCCCGCACAGCAAGCTACGGATATTTTGATCGGCTGGAATATGATTCCGGCCGTTTTTTTATCCGCCCCCATCTGCTAACATTCGCCGCCTTTACATCCTCCTGACTCTGATTCCTCCGCGCATTGCGAGCAACCGTCTCCCTTATCGGGCACAAGACGGCGGCCTCTGCTACAACCAAAGCGCGGATCATCGCTTAAAGGTACAGACATGGCGCAACAAGGCACTCTCTATATCATCTCTTCCCCGAGCGGGGCCGGTAAGTCCAGTCTGCTCAATGCCTTGCTGACCCAGCACAACGCCGCCGGCAAGATGCAACTCTCGGTCTCCCACACCACCCGCGCCACCCGTCCCGGTGAAGAGCACGGGGTGCACTACCACTTCGTCAAAGTGGAAGAGTTCAAGGCGCTGATCGAGCGCGGTGACTTTCTGGAGTGGGCAGAAGTCTTCGGCAACTACTACGGCACTTCCCGCGCCGCCATCGAGGCCTGTCTGGCGCAGGGCATCGACGTCTTCCTCGACATCGACTGGCAGGGTGCCCGCCAGATCCGCGAACTGATGCCGACCAAGTCCATCTTCATCCTGCCCCCCAGCCGCGAGGAGCTGGAGCGCCGCCTGATCGGCCGCGGCCAGGACAGCGCCGAGGTGATCAAGGGCCGGATGGAGAAAGCCATTGCCGAAATGGTGCACTACGACGAGTATGACTATGTCATCATCAATGAAGACTTTGATCAGGCACTGTTCCAGCTCAGGGCCATCATAGAGTGCCAGCGCCTGGAAATGCGTCAGCAACAGCAGGCCCAGCAAAACTTGCTGAAACAGCTACTGGCAGAGTAAGCCAAAAACAAGTAAACTTTTGCGTCATTTTTAAACACCGCTTTTTCAATCACAGAAAGCCCAAACACTGGAGTCCCGCATGGCCCGCGTTACTGTAGAAGATGCTGTAAAACAGGTAGGTAACCGTTTTGACCTGGTGCTGGTCGCCGCGCGCCGCGCTCGTCAAATCGCGGTACAAGGCAAGGATCCCCTGGTCGACGAAGAGAACGACAAGCCGACCGTGATCGCCCTGCGCGAGATCGAACTGGGTCTGGTCAACAACCAGGTGATGGATACTCAGGACCGCTACGAGCAGCAAGAGCAGGAAGCCGCCGAGCTGGCTGCCGTTGCTGCCATCGCAGAAGGTCGCGGCTAAGTCAGTCGCTTCCCATAGTCGGCGCCCGCCCGGGTGCCGGCTGTTCTCCCCATTTACAACCGCTCGAAAACCTCGCAAACTCGAGGGCATACCCTCAATTTCACGGATTGCCGTTTAACCGCTGCGGGGACTGTCTTGTATTTATTTGAAAATCTTAAAGAAATAGCCAGTTCCTACCTGCCACCCGAGCAGGTTGAGAAGCTCAGGCAAGCCTATGTGGTAGCCCGTGATGCTCACCAGGGACAGATGCGTTCCAGTGGTGAACCCTACATCACTCATCCCGTTGCCGTGGCCCGCATCCTAGGCGACATGCGCCTCGATCACGAGACCCTGATGGCTGCCGTGCTGCACGACGTCATCGAAGATACCCCTGTCACCAAGGACGACCTGGCCGAGCAGTTTGGCAACGCCGTCGCCGAGCTGGTCTCCGGTGTCTCCAAGCTCGACAAGCTCAAATTCCGCGATCGCAAGGAAGCGCAGGTCGAGAACTTCCGCAAGATGATGATGGCCATGACCCAGGACATCCGGGTCATCCTGATCAAGCTGGCCGACCGCACTCACAACATGCGTACCCTCGGCTCCTTGCGACCGGACAAGCGCCGCCGCATCGCCCGGGAAACCCTCGAGATTTTCGCCCCCATCGCCAACCGCCTCGGTATTCACACCATGAAGAACGAGCTGGAAGAGCTCGGCTTCGAGGCGCTCTACCCCATGCGCTCCCGGGTACTGCGGGAATCGGTGCGCCGCGCCCGTGGCAACCGGCGCGAGATCATCGACTCCATCCAGAGCGAGATTGAGGGGCGTCTGCGGGAAGCCGGTATCGATGCCCAGGTGAGCGGACGCGAGAAGAACCTATTCTCCATCTACAACAAGATGGAGAAGAAAGAACTGCAATTCCACGAAGTGATGGATATCTATGCTTTCAGAGTGAGAGTGAAAGACATAGACACCTGCTACCGAGTGCTTGGGCAGATGCACAGCCTCTACAAGCCGCGCCCCGGTCGCTTCAAGGACTACATCGCCATCCCCAAGACCAACGGCTACCAGTCCCTGCACACCTCCCTGGTGGGCCCCCACGGGGTACCGGTGGAGGTGCAGATCCGCACCGAGTTCATGGACCAGATGGCCGACAAGGGCGTCGCCGCCCACTGGGCCTACAAGCAGGATGGGGACAGCTCGGGCACCACGGCCCAGATCCGCGCCCAGCGCTGGATGCAGAGCCTGCTGGAGCTGCAACAGAGCGCCGGCAGCTCCTTCGAGTTCATCGAGGGAGTCAAGACCGACCTCTTCCCCGACGAGATCTACGTCTTCACACCGGAGGGCCGCATCATGGAGCTGCCCGCCGGCGCCACCCCGGTGGACTTCGCCTACACGGTGCACACAGACATCGGTCATGCCTGCGTCGGTTCCCGGGTCGACCGCCACCCCTATCCGCTGAGCAGCCCGCTGCACTCCGGTCAGACGGTGGAGATCATCACGGCCCCCGGCGCCCGCCCGAACGCGGCCTGGCTCAACTTCGTGGTGACCACCAAGGCGCGCTCCAAGATACGTCAGTTCCTCAAGAACCTGCGCACCGAAGAGTCCGTGGTGCTGGGCCGCCGCCTGCTCAACCATGCCCTCGGCGCCAAGAACATCGAAGACATCCCGGAAGCCCGCGTCAAGCAGGTGCTGGCCGATACCAAACACGAGAACCTGCAGGGGCTGCTGGCCGACGTGGGCCTTGGCAACGCCATGAGCGTCATGGTGGCACGCCGCATGCTGGGAGATGAACTGCCGCCGGAAGAGCAGCCCAAATCCACCAGCAAGAAGATGCCGATCAAGGGGGCCGACGGCATGCTGGTCACCTTCGCCAACTGCTGCCGCCCCATCCCGGGGGACGCCATCATTGCCCACATCAGCCCGGGCAAGGGACTGGTGATCCACCAGGAGTCCTGCCGCAACATCAAGGGCTACAGCCGCGAACCGGACAAATACCTGCCGGTGCAGTGGGAGGTGGACAAGGAGCAGGAGCAGGAATTCCGCACCGGCATCAGCATCGAGATCGTCAATCACCAGGGCGCCCTGGCGGAGCTGGCCAACGTGATTGCCGCCACCGGCGCCAACATCCACGCCATCAGCACTGAGGAGAAAGATGGCCGGGTCTATGTGGTCACCCTGCTCATCACCACCAAGAGCCGGATCCACCTCGCCAACATCATGCGCAAGATCCGGGTCATGCCCAACGTGCTCAGGGTGAGCCGACAGAAAAACTGAACACAGGCGGCGCAAGCCGCCTGCTGCTTTTCAAGAGATACCCAGGGCCCCATGCCGCAAGCCACCAGCCTTGTTGCATGCACCGGCCTCACGACATAGAAACCGACATGACTCCTGAACGCTTCAAACGCATTTCCGACATGCTGGCCCAGCGCCAGCTCGACCTGACCGTCTGCATGGAAGAGGTTCATAAACCTCACAACCTGGCCGCCATCGTGCGCACTGCCGATGCCATCGGCATCCACCGGGTGCACGCGGTCTGGCCCAAGAGCTGGATCCACAAGCGCAAGGGCACCGCCCGCGGCAGCCAGAACTGGGTGGACGTGAAGCTGCACCCGGACATCGGCAGCGCGGTGACCGAACTCAAGGCCTCCGGCATGCAGATCCTGGCGACCCACCTCTCCGACAGCTCCGTGGACTTTCGCGCCATCGACTACACCAGACCCACCGCCATCCTGGTGGGCCAGGAGAAGCACGGCATCGGCGAAGAGGCGCTGGCCCTGGCCGATCACCATATCGTCATCCCCATGGTAGGCATGGTGCAGTCCCTCAACGTCTCGGTGGCTGCCGCCGCCATCCTTTACGAGGCCCAGCGCCAGCGCGAACTGGCCGGCTGTTATCAGCGCGGCTGCCCACTCACACCCGAAGAACAGAACACCATCTTGTTCGAGGGGGGCTATCCCGTCTATGCCCAGCTCTGCAAGGAGAAAGAGATGCCCTACCCCCAGCTCGGCCCGACCGGCGAGATCCTGGCGGACGAACGCTGGTGGCAGCAGATGCAGCTGACCCGCAAGGGCTGGGCCGCCCATCAATCGGATGATCCTTCGGAAGAGTACACTGATGAAGCTTAACCACCTGCCCCTGCTGGCCCTGACCCTGTTTTCTGCCGGAGCCCTTGCCGTGAGCAATCCTTACCAGCTGACCACTGAAGCCGACGTCCCCGCCCTCTATCAGCAGACCCTGCCCGACTTCTGGCGCCAGCATGCCGTCGAGGGGGAGTTCAAGGGCAAGGACGGGGTCACCCTCCGCTATGCCGCCCTGCGCCAACCCAAGATCGATCGCGCCATCCTCATCGTCAACGGCCGGGTCGAGAGCTACCTCAAGTATCAGGAGCTGGCCTGGGATCTCTGGCGCCAGGGTTACAGCCTCTACCTCATCGATCATCGCGGCCAGGGAATGTCAGACCGCATGCTGGCCGACAAAGAGAAGGGGTATGTCGACCAGTTCGACGACTATGTCGCCGATCTCAAACAGTTTCATGACGAAGTGATTGTACCGGACAAGCCTGCCAAGCTGTTCCTGCTGGCCCACTCCATGGGGGGGGCCATCTCGGCCCGCTATCTGGAACGCTGGCCGAACGACATCCAGGCGGCGGTGCTCTCCTCCCCCATGATGGGCATCAACCTCGGCGGCCTGCCCAAGTGGCTGGCCAAGGGGTTGGCGGCCACCATCGGCACGGTCGGCGGCTGGGTGGGCGAGCCCCCCTACGGCCCGGGTCAGGGACCCTATGAGGATCACGGCTTTGCCGACAACGAGCTGACCCACAGCACGGCGCGTTATCAGGCCTTCCGCCAGATCTACGAACAGCATCCCCAGGTCAGGCTGGGGGGCGCCACCGCCCACTGGATCCATCAGGCCATCACAGGATCGGACACGGCCGTAGCCGACTCCGGCGCCATCAAGACGCCGCTGTTGCTGCTGCAGGCCGGCGAGGACAGCGTGGTGGACAACGCCGCCCAGGAGGCCTTCTGCGCCAAGGCCCAATGTGAAGGGAGCAAGCCGCTGCGCATCGAAGGGGCCTGGCACGAGCTCTTCATCGAGGCGGATCCCCAGCGCCACGCCGCGCTCAATGCAACCCTGGCCTTCTTCGCGCGCTACTGACGCGACCAGAAGGGGCTGGTTATTTTTTGGATCCCTAAATAAATGGGGTGACGGCAGACGTTGGGGTACACTCCCCCGGCGTTCAATTGAAGTCGAGGTAATGATGTTCAAGGTAGTTGTGTCCGATCTCGATGGTACCCTGCTCAACGGGCAGCACCAGATCTCCTCCCGCACCCGGGATACTCTGCACCGCCTGGTCGACCAGGGCGTCAAGTTCGTGGTCGCCACCGGCCGTCACCATGTGGATGTGCGCAGCATCCGCGACACGCTCGGGCTCGACATCTATCTCATCACCTCCAATGGCGCCGTGGTACACGACAAGCAGGATCAACTGGTCTACAACCAGGCGCTACCGAGCACGGTGGCGGCCGAGCTGATCGCCATGGAACGCGACCCGTCCATCCACATCAACGTCTACTACGGCGACGAGTGGCTGGTGGAAGAGGAGCTGCCCTGGTTGCTGAAGTTCCATCACGACTCCGGCTTCAGCTACCGTCTGGCGGATCTCGCCAGCCACCCGATGGACAGGGTCAACAAGGTGTTCTACATCGGCGACCACGACAAGCTGCTGAAGATAGAGGCGCACCTCAACCAGCAATATGGTGATCGACTCAACGTCACCTTCTCCCTGCCTGACTGCCTCGAGGTGATGCATGCCGGTGTGCACAAGGGTAATGCCGTGCGCGCCGTGCTGGAGCAGCACGGCCTGGAGATGTCACAGGCCGTGGCCTTCGGCGATGGCATGAACGACTTCGAGATGCTGAGCATGGTGGGCCGTGGCGTGGTCATGGGCAACGCCCATGATCGCCTCAAACTGGCCCTGCCAGAGCACGAACAGACCCTCACTTCCGATGAAGATGGCGTTGCCGTCTATCTGGAGAAACTGTTCGCCTCCCAGACCCGCTGATAAGGCATCCCCATCGCGGATCGAAAAAGGGTGGCCCATGTGGCCACCCTTTTTTCTTCTCGCTCTCTTGTCACCACACCAGAGCCGGGTGCATCAGACGGTTCAACAGCGTGCCGGAGGGCGTCCACTCAAAGCTCTGGTTGGCGCCGCCATAGCATTCGGCGAGGCGCAGGGGGACGGCCGGCTTGTGACGGCGACCCGCCACATCCAGGCACAACGACACCTGCCGATTGAACAGCCGATCCCCCTGCCACTGCCATTGATGGCTCTCCTCCCGGCACGCCTCCATCCCCAGACCATCTTCCCCTCTGGCGACCAGGCAATCCCCGGCCAGTTGCAGGGCACCGACATCCCAGCTGAATGACTGGTTCGGTTGCTGATCGCAGGGCTGGGTCAGCAGACGGCCCTGCTCGCTCAGGGTCACGCAGAAGCCACCACTGGTTACCAAGGTGGCCTCGAGTTCGGCCTTTGGCTTGGGGGCGGCGCCCATCAGAAGATCTTCCGGTTTCGGCTGCAGGGCGCAACCACCCAGCAGCAGTGCGGCCATGGCCAGCACGGAGAGTTGAAGAGAAGTGATATGGTGATGCATAGGCCTTGTATCTGGTCCGTGCCCGAGCGTCCCCTGTCTCGCGGCTCCGGGCCCCAGCATAGCGAACTCGTGGCGAACAGGCGCCTGAAGAAGTGTAAAAAGACGTGACAGGAAAAAGCGAAAGAGAAACGCCAAAAAGCAAAAACCCCGCCTGAGCGGGGTTTTCAAATGTGGTCGGTGATAAAGGATTCGAACCTTTGACCCTCTGGTCCCAAACCAGATGCGCTACCGGGCTGCGCTAATCACCGAGGGGGTATTCCAAAAACACAAAGATGACCATCTGGCCATCCTCGTCATACAGCAAGTATGGTGCGAAGAGAGGGACTCGAACCCTCACACCCGGGGGGCACTAACACCTGAAGCTAGCGCGTCTACCAATTCCGCCACCTTCGCGTACCTGACAAGCTGTAAAATGGGGTGGCTGATGGGGCTCGAACCCACGACAACCGGAATCACAATCCGGGACTCTACCAACTGAGCTACAGCCACCACAGCTGTTTTCGTTCTTCAACACGCCCGTTTAACCGGCGCACTTTTGATGGTGCGCCCGACAGGATTCGAACCTGTGACCTCTGCCTCCGGAGGGCAGCGCTCTATCCAGCTGAGCTACGGGCGCTACGCTGTCGAACGGGGCGCATTATTGATGATGATGCCGACCTTGTCTACTCTTTTTTTGACACAAAGAATCAAGTGCCTGTTTTTCAATCACTTTCGACCCTTTTCAACTATTTTTGTTTTGTTCAGGCTGGATCCAGCAATTCCCCACTACTTTTTGAATCCCTCACCCCATAGGGTCAGAGATGATGGGCAATGCTTGACTTGCCTTTGCACCCACCTAGAATGAATGAACGTTCATTCAGTCGTTGACCTCTGATAACCATGGATAAGAAAGAACGCATTTTCAAAGCAGCTCACGAGATCCTCGGCGAGCAGGGCTTCTACGGCCTTTCCATTGCCGTGGTCGCCAAGAAAGCCAAGGTGGCGGCAGGCACCATCTATCGCTATTTCAGCGACAAGGATGACCTGATCCGCCAGCTCTATCAGCACACTATCCTCAAGTGTCATCCCCTGGTCATGGAAGGTGTGCAGATAGAAGAGGTGTCCTATAAGCAGTATCGACGCCTCTGGCTCAATATCGATGCCATCTTCACCAGCTACCCCAATGCACTCAAGTGCAAATTGCAGTACGAAAGTTCTCCATTGGGGGCTGAATTGGAGCGGGATCCGGTCATAATGGCGACGTGGGCGCCACTTGAGCGCTTCTTTGAGCAAGGACGCCAACAGGGACTCTTCATCGATCTCCCCATTCTGGTGTTGCAAGCATTGAGTCTGGATTGCGTGGCCAACCTGGCACAGCAGCGCCGGGTTCACGATTTCGAATTGACGCAGGAACAGCTGGAGACGGTCATCCGGGCCAGCTGGAATGCCATTTTAAACCCTAATGTTTCCATCACAGGAGCCTGTTCATGAAAAAGTGGATGGCCATCATGTTGCTGATAGCACTCGCCCTGTTTGGCAGTGTCATCGGCTTCAATATGTTCAAGCAGAAGAAGATTGCAGAGTTCATGGCCAATCGGCCCGAGCCCGAGTTCCCGGTCACCGCCATGGTCACCAAGGCGCAGGACTGGGTCCCCACCATTGAAGCCATCGGCTTCATCGAGCCGAACCAGGGGGTCACCCTCTCCAGCGAGCTGTCAGGCACCATCGACAGCATCCGGTTCGAATCCGGGGCACATGTCAAAGCGGATCAACTGCTGCTGAGCCTGGACTCCAGTGTGGAAAAAGCCAATCTGAACTCTTCCCAGGCCAGGCTGCCGGCAGCCAGGGCCAAGTTCGAGCGCTACAAGAACCTCTATCAGAAGAACTCCATCTCCCGGGACCAGCTGGATGATGCCGAGGCAAGCTACCGCTCCCTCGAGGCGGACATAGACAGTCTGAAGGCCACCATCGCCCGTCGTGAGGTGCGTGCCCCCTTCAGCGGCGCCGTGGGCCTGCGCAACGTCTTCCTCGGCCAGTATCTGGAGCCCGGTACCGAGATCGTGCGCCTGGAAGACACCAGCGTGATGCGCCTGCGCTTCACCGTGCCCCAGACCGACATCTCCAAAATCACCTTGGGACAAACCATCAAGATCAACGTGGATGCCTATCCCCAGACCCAGTTTGACGGCCAAATCACAGCCATCGAGCCCGCGGTCAACTATCAGAGCGGCCTGATCCAGGTGCAGGCAGACATTCCGAACAACGACGGCCAGCTCCGTTCCGGCATGTTCGCCCGCGCCAGCATCATACTGCCCACGGTGAAAGACCAGATAGTGATCCCGCAGTCCGCCATCTCCTTCACCCTCTATGGCGAGAACGTCTACGTCATTCACGAGGCTGACGGCGTGAAACGCGCCAAGCAGGTGGTGGTCAAGGCAGGTGAGCGTCGCGGCAACGATGTCCATGTGCTGTCCGGCATCAAGGCTGGCGATCAAATCGTGCTGTCGGGTCAGGTTCGCCTGAGCAACGATACCAAGGTGCACGTGGTCGAGAACGATGCCCTTGCCGTTCCGGCACAAACCCCGATGCTGTAAGCGCGGAGAGCTGCGATGCGATTTACTGACATATTCATAAAACGGCCTGTGCTGGCGATCTCGCTCAGCTTCCTGATAGCCCTGCTGGGCTTCCAGGCCATCTTCAAGATGCAGGTGCGTGAATACCCCGAGGTGATCAATACCGTCATCACGGTCAACACCAGCTACTATGGCGCCAGTGCGGATCTGATCCAAGGCTTCATCACCCAGCCCCTGGAGCAGGCGGTCGCCCAGGCCGACAACATCGACTTCATGACCTCCTCGAGCCAGCTGGGCAGTTCCACGGTGACGGCGTACATGAAGCTCAACACCGATCCGAACGCCGCGCTGTCCGACATCCTGGCCAAGGTCAACTCGGTGCGTTCCCAGTTGCCCAAAGAGGCGGAAGACCCTTCGGTCACCTCCTCCACCGGCTCCACCACGGCGGTGCTCTACATGGGCTTCACCAGCCCGGAGCTCAACTCCAGCCAGATCACCGACTACCTGGAGCGGGTCATCAAGCCCCAGCTGTTTACCGTGGGCGGGGTCTCCAAGGTGGATCTGTATGGCGGGGTCGAATTCGCCCTGCGGGTGTGGCTGGATCCGGCCAAGATGGCCGCCTTTGACCTGACCTCAAGCGACGTGATGACGGTGCTCAACAGCAACAACTATCAGTCCGCCACCGGCCAGGCCACCGGCTATTTCACCCTGTTCAACGGCAACGCCGAGACCCAGGTCGGCAACATCGAAGAGCTCAAGCGTCTGGTGGTCGCCACCCGCGACAGCAAGGTGATCCGTCTCTCCGACATCGCCAAGGTCTCCCTGGAGAAGAGCCACGACATCTATCGCGCCAGCGCCAACGGCCGCGAGGCCGTGGTTCTGGCCATCAACGCAGCCCCGACAGCCAACCCCATCAACATCGCCCACGATGTGCTGGAGCTGCTGCCGAGCCTGAAGCGCAACATGCCGAGCACCATGCAGGTGAACATCCTGTATGACTCCACCATCGCCATCAACGAATCCATCCACGAGGTCATCAAGACCATACTGGAGGCGGCCGCCATCGTACTGGTGGTGATCACCCTGTTCCTCGGTTCGTTCCGGGCGGTCATCATCCCCATCATCACCATTCCCCTGAGCCTCATCGGCGTGGTGATGATGATGGACATGTTCGGCTTCTCCATAAACCTCATGACCCTGCTGGCGATGGTGCTGGCCATCGGTCTGGTGGTGGATGACGCCATCGTGGTGCTGGAGAACGTCGACCGTCACATCAAGGAAGGGGAAGAGCCGTTCCGGGCCGCCATCATAGGTACCCGGGAGATCGCCGTGCCCGTCATCGCCATGACGGTCACCCTGGCGGCGGTGTATGCGCCCATCGCCCTGATGGGGGGCATCACCGGCTCCCTGTTCAAGGAGTTCGCGCTGACCCTGGCGGGCGCCGTGTTCGTCTCGGGCATCATCGCCCTGACCCTGTCGCCCATGATGTGCGCCAAGATGCTCAGGGCCAACGAGGAGCCAGGCAAGTTCGAGCGTACCGTGCACGATCTGCTGGACCGCCTGACGGCCCGCTACGACGCCATGCTCCATGCCGTGATGCAAAAGCGCATCGTGGTCATCCTGTTTGCCGTCATCGTGTTCGCCAGCCTGCCGCTGCTGTTCAAGTTCATTCCGAGCGAGCTGGCCCCGTCCGAGGACAAAGGCGTCATGGCGGTGCTGGGGACGGCTCCTTCCAACGCCAACCTGGACTACATCGAAAACACCATGGCGGATGTGAACAAAGTCCTGGACGACCAGCCGGAGATCGCTTACTCCCAGGTCTTCTCAGGGGTGTTCAACTCCAATCAGGCGTTCGGTATCGCCTCCATGGTGCCCTGGAGCCAGCGTGAAGCGAGCCAGAAAGAGGTGCTGGATCGGGTTGCCGGTCTGGTGAAGGACATCCCCGGGATGGCCATCACCACCTTCCAGTTCCCGGAACTGCCGGGGGCCTCGAGCGGTCTGCCCATCCAGTTCGTCATCACCACCCCGAACAGCTTCGAGAGCCTGTTCCTGATCGCGGGTGAGATGCTGGCGGCAACCCAGGCCAACGGCCAGTTCGTCTATTCGGATCTCGATCTGAACTACGACTCGGCCACCATGAAGATCAGCATCGACAAGGACAAGGCGGGTGCCTACGGCATCACCATGCAGGACATCGGCATCACCATGGGCACCATGATGGCGGACGGTTACGTCAACCGTATCGACCTGGATGGCCGCTCCTACGAGGTGATCCCGCAGGTGGAGCGCAAGTTCCGTCTCAACCCCGAGTCCATCAAGGGCTACTACGTGCGTGCCGCCGACGGCAAGTCGATCCCGCTGGGCAGCCTGATCAAGATTGAAGTGAAGGGAGAGCCCCGTGCCCTGCCCCACTTCAACCAGCTGAACTCCGCCACCATCGGCGCCGTGCCGGCACCTGGCGTGGCCATGGGGGATGCGATCAACTGGTTCAAGGCGACCGCGGAAGAGAAGCTGCCCCAAGGCTATCGTTACGACTTCATGGGGGAAGCCCGCCAGTTCGTGACCGAAGGGAATGCGCTCTACGCCACCTTCGCCCTGGCCCTGGCCATCATCTTCCTGGTGCTGGCGATCCAGTTCGAATCCGTGCGTGACCCGCTGGTCATCATGGTGTCGGTGCCGCTGGCCATCAGTGGCGCACTGATCGCTCTGGCGTGGGGCATGGCCACCATGAACATCTACTCCCAGGTCGGTCTCATCACCCTCGTCGGTCTGATTACCAAGCACGGTATTCTGATCTGCGAGGTGGCGAAGGAGGAGCAGCTGCTGCATGGTCTGAACCGGATGCAAGCCGTGATGCAGGCTGCCAAGGTCCGTCTGCGCCCCATCCTGATGACCACGGCGGCGATGATCGCAGGCCTTATCCCGCTGCTCTATGCCTCGGGTGCGGGGGCGGCACAGCGCTTCAGCATCGGCATCGTCATCGTGGCGGGTCTGGCCATCGGCACCCTGTTCACCCTGTTCGTGCTGCCGGTCATCTACACCTTCCTGGCATCCGAGCACAAGCCGCTGCCGGAATTCGACGAATCCATCCCGGCAAAAGCCAAGGGCGGTCACTGATCCCAGCCCACACAAACAAGGCCCCGAAAGGGGCCTTGTTTTTATCCATTGGATGACACACGACATAAGTCCATGAAGCAGTTAAACTAAACCGCACTCAATCCAGACCGCAAGGACGCCATGTCAGGAATCTTCTCCAAGGCCGTCGGCCTTAACGGACTCTCTTATCGTCTGCTTTCCTACATTCTGATCTGCAGTACGGTGCTGGCACTGCTCATCACCGTGCTTCAGCTCGCCTGGGACTACAACAAGGATGTGACCGTCATCGAGGCCAGCATCGGCCAGATCGAGGCCTCCTTCCTGCAACCCATCTCGGCCAGTCTCTGGAATCTGGATGAAGAGCAGGTGAAGGTGCAGATCGAGGGCATCATGAACCTGCCCAACATGCAGTTCGTCATGGTCAAGGAGATGCTGGGCAATTCGGAAGTGCCCCTGCTCACCCAGGGGGTGGAGCAGCCCCAATACGACATCTCCCGCGAGTTCACCCTGAGCTACCAGGGGGAAGTGGTTGGCAAGTTGTTCGTCGCCGCCTCCCTGGAGCAGGTCTACCAGCGCCTCATCGAGAAATCCGTGCTGATCCTGGTCAGCCAGACCATCAAGACCCTGGTCGTCTCGTTCTGCATCCTGGTCATCATTTACTATCTGGTGATCCGTCATATCAACCGCATCGTCAGCTATGCCCAGAAACTGAGCCTGGATCGCCTCGCGGTGGAGCTGACCCTGGAGGGTCGCCCCCTGCCCCGCAAGTCCCCTGACGAATTCGATACCCTGGCCGCCACCCTCAACCAGATGCGCACCCGGCTGAACGACGAGTTCACGGCCCGCCATCAGGCCGCCGATCAGCTCCAGCAGGAGCGGGACTTCTCCGCCACCCTGATCAACTCCGCCAACATGGTCATCTGCTGCATGGAGCCGGATCTCAACATCGCCAGCATCAACCCGGCAGCCATCCTGCTCACCGGCTATCACCACCAGGAGCTGTTGCAGCACAACTGGCTGGATCTCTTCGTCAGCAAGGAGCAGCGTGACGAGCTGGCCGCCACCCTGGCCGATCAGGGCGCCCTGGAGGACAGGGAGATCACCATGCACGACCAGCAGGGCAACGAGCTGGTACTGCAGTGGACCTTCGCTCCCTTCTACGAGGGGCCCAACCTCAAGTACCTGATTGGCTTTGGCTATGACATCACCCCCCTCAAGAAGGTGGAGCGGGAGATCACCCTGTTCAACGAGCAGCTGGAAGGCAAGGTGGCGGAACGCACCCGCAGCCTGAGCGATGCCAACGACCAGCTGGGCAAGGCCTATGACGATCTCAAACAGGCCCAGCAGACCCTGGTGGAGTCGGAAAAGATGGCCTCCCTCGGTTCCCTTGTTGCCGGCGTGGCCCACGAGATCAACACCCCCATCGGCATCAGCGTCACCGCCTCCTCCTACCTGCAGGAGCGGGTGGCCGACTTCAAGCAGCATATCGAGGCCAAGCAGCTCTCCCGCACCTACCTCAACGAATTCACCCAGAATCTCGACGAGTCGATGCAACTGCTGCAAGGCAACCTGAGACGCGCCTCAGAGCTCATCGCCAGCTTCAAGCAGGTAGCGGTCGATCAGTCCTCCGAGGCCCGCTACAACTTCAGCCTCGCCGACAACCTGCATCAGGTGGTGGTCTCCCTCGGCTACAAGCTCAAGAAGGCCCAGTGCGAGGTGGACATCCAGTGCGATCCCAAGCTGAGCATCTACTCCTTCCCGGGCAGCTTCACCCAGATCTATTCCAACCTGATCCTCAACTCCATCCATCACGGTTTCGATGGCTGGGACAGGCCCAGAAAGATCACCATACAGGTGGCGCAGCAGGGAGACGAGCTGGTCATCGACTACAGTGACAACGGCCGCGGCATCCCCCCGGAGATATTGCCGCGCATCTTCGATCCTTTCGTCACCTCCAAGCGGGGCCAGGGTGGCAGCGGGCTCGGCACCCATATCATCTACAACCTGGTGGTCCAGCTGCTGCGCGGCCGCATCCACTGCGCCAGCGAACCGGGCCAGGGCGCCCAGTTCCACATTCGTCTGCCCATCCAGCAGAACTGAGCACCGGCTCTTGTGGGCCGGCCGCTTTGTCCCCATCATGCTGTGACTGCATTCTTAACGAGCGGAGAACCTCGCAATGGCACAGCATTTTGACTACATCGCCATCGGTGGCGGCAGCGGCGGCATCGCCTCGGCCAACCGGGCAGCCATGTACGGCAAGAAAGTCGCCCTGATCGAAGCCAAAGAGCTGGGTGGCACCTGCGTCAACGTCGGCTGCGTACCGAAGAAGGCCATGTGGTATGCAGGCCAGATCGCCGATGCCCTGAAATATGGCGCCGACTACGGCTTCGACACCACGCTCAACCACTTCAGCTGGGCCAAGCTGGTCGAATCCCGTCAGGCCTATATCGGGCGCATTCACCAGTCCTACCAGAACGTGCTGGGCAAGAACCAGATCACTGTCATCAAGGGCTTCGCCCGCTTCGTCGACAGCCATACCGTCGAGGTGAACGGCGAGCACTACAGCGCCGATCACATCCTGATTGCCACCGGCGGCCGCCCCGAGGTCCCGACCATTCCGGGCGCCGAACTGGGTATCGACTCCGACGGTTTCTTCGACCTGCAAAGCCAGCCCAAACGGGTTGCCGTGGTGGGTGCCGGCTATATCGCCGTGGAGATCGCTGGCGTGATGCAGGCACTTGGCTCCGAGACCCATCTGGTGGTGCGCAAACATGCGCCGCTGCGCAACTTCGACCCCATGATCCACGAGACCCTGGTGGAGATCATGGCGCAGGAAGGGCCCAAGCTGCACACCCACGCCATTCCCAAGGCCGTCATCAAGAACGCCGACGACAGCCTGACCCTGCAACTGGAAGATGGTCGCCACCTCACCGTGGACTGCCTCATCTGGGCCATCGGTCGCGTGCCCGCCACCGACAACCTCAATCTGGCTGCCACCGGCATCACCCTGGACGAGAAGGGCTTCATCCCCACCGACAAGTTCCAGAGCACCGACGTCGCCAACCTTTATGCCGTCGGTGACAACACCGGCCGCATCCAGCTCACCCCGGTGGCTGTCGCGGCAGGCCGCCGCCTCTCGGAGCGGCTGTTCAACAACAAGCCGGGCGAGCACCTCAACTACGATCTGGTGCCGACCGTGGTGTTCAGCCACCCGCCCATCGGCACCATCGGCCTGACCGAGCCGGAAGCCGTCGCCGAATACGGTGAAGATCAGGTGAAGGTCTACCGCAGCCAGTTCACCGCCATGTATTCGGCCCTGACCCAGCATCGCCAGCCCACCCGGATGAAACTGGTCTGCGTCGGGCCGGAAGAGAAGGTGGTCGGCCTGCACGGCATCGGCTTCGCCATGGACGAGATCCTGCAAGGCTTCGGCGTCGCCATGAAGATGGGTGCCACCAAGGCGGACTTCGACAACTGCGTTGCCATCCATCCGACCAGCGCGGAAGAGTTTGTGACCATGCGATAAGCGGGGTTGAAGCTGACCTCATCACCATCGGGTCAGCTTCCACCACTTGCTACCAAAACCCGGCTCAGGCTGGGTTTTTTGTGCCTTGCCTGTCCACCAGCCAACAAAACCTGCCTTCTTTACGCCGATTTTACGCCAGCCAAATTGGGCTTTATGGCGCCTTTACGCCCGTTTTACATACCCTTTGAGCGTCAATGAGACCCATGGGATCGACACGGATATGCATCGATCCCTGACGCTAATTACCTCAACGGAGTCGTTATGAATTGGCTATATCTGCTGCTGGTCCTCGCCCTCGCGGGCTATCTGCTGCGCGCCCTCGCGCGCACTCATGAGTGAGGAACCGGATATGTGGCAAGAGATCATCTATCCCGTCGCGTTCGTGCTGCTGGTGCTGCTGCCGGCGCCTCTGCTTGGCAACTACCTGTATCGGGTGTTTGAAGGCAAGAGTCGCTGGCTGGCCCCGTTTGAGCGCGCCACCCTGGCCTGCTGCGGCACGGACGGGCGCGAGCAGGACTGGAAGTCCTACGCCCTCAGCCTGCTGGCTTTCAACGGCGCCGGTTTCGGCCTGCTGTTCCTGATCCTGATGGCGCAGGGGCTGCTGCCCCTCAACCCGCAGCAACTGCCCGGGCTGAACTGGCAACTCGCCTTCAACACCGCGGTCAGCTTCATGACCAACACCAACTGGCAGGCCTACTCCGGCGAAGCCAGCCTCTCCTACTTCAGCCAGATGGTGGGGCTCACCACCCAGAACTTCGTCTCCGCCGCCACCGGCGCCGCCGTCGCCATCGCCCTGTTTCGCGGCATCGCCCGCCAGCAGACCACCCACCTCGGCAACTTCTGGCAGGATCTGGTGCGTTTCTGCCTCTACGTGCTGCTGCCGATGGCGCTGATCCTGGCGCTGCTGCTGGTCTGGCAGGGGGTGCCCCAGAGCCTGTCGGCCTACCTGCCGTTCCACGCTCTGGAAGGCCAGGAGCAGCTGCTGCCGCTCGGCCCGGCCGCCTCCCAGATCGCCATCAAGCAGCTCGGCTCCAACGGCGGCGGCTTCTTCGGCATCAACTCAGCCCATCCGTTCGAGAACCCCACAGCCCTCTCCAACTGGCTGGAGATGGTCGCCCTGCTGACCCTGGCCGCCGCCATGGTCTGTACCCTGGGTCGTTACGTGAAGGATCTGGCCCACAGCCGCGCCATCCTCATCGCCATGACCATCATGCTGGTGCTGGGGCTCTGCCTCGCCATCGGCCAGGAGCTGAAGCCGGATCCCGCCCTCGCACACCTCACCAGCGAAGCCGGCAACTGGGAAGGCAAGGAGAGTCGCTTCGGCCCCGTGCTGTCCAGCATCTGGGAAGTGGCCACCACCGCCGCCTCCAACGGCTCGGTCAACGCCATGCACGACAGCTTCACCCCCCTCGGCGGCATGGTCGGCATGATCAACATGCTGCTGGGTGAAGTGGTGTTCGGCGGCGTCGGTGCCGGCATCTACGGCATGATGCTGTTCGTGCTGCTGACCGTGTTCCTGTGCGGCCTGATGGTGGGGCGCACCCCCACCTATCTGGGCAAACGGCTCGGCATCACCGAGATGAAGTGGGTGGTCGCCAGCATGCTGGTGATGCCGGTCGGGGTATTGGTGATCGGCGGCATTACCCTGCTGATGCCGGACTCCGCCACCGTCATCGGACACGATGGCCCACACGGCCTGTCACGGCTGATCTATGCCTACGCCTCGGCCGCCGGCAACAACGGCTCCGCCTTCGCCGGCTTTGCCGCCGCCGACAGCTGGCAGTGCATCGCCATCGGGCTGGCCATGCTGCTCGGCCGCTTCGGCTACATCATTCCGGTGCTGGCCATCGCCGGCCAGTTGGCCCGCGCCCCGCGTCAGGAGACGAGCGAAGGGGACTTCCCCGTCAGCGGCCCGCTCTTCATCACTCTGCTGATCGTCACCGTGCTGCTGATGGGGGGTCTCTCCTTCCTGCCGGTGCTGGCGCTGGGCCCGGTGGCGGAACACCTGAGCCTGCTGGGAGGAGCCTTCTGATGCTGCACCTCCGACTGATCTGCGTGACCAACTATTCGATGCAGGGAGCTTTCCAATGAGCAAATCCGCTTCAATGAGCACCGACACCATTCAGGTGAAGGGCAAGAAACAGAAATCACAGATCCTGCAGGCCATGGTGGAAGCCCTCTATCGCTTCAACCCCAGGGCGCTGTTTGGCAGCCCCATCCTGTTCACCCTCTGGCTGGCGGCCGTGATGGCGACCCTGGAGTCGCTGCTGGGGCAGCCGCTCTCCGGCGTCGCCCCTTCGCTGGCCTGGCAGCTGACCGCCTGGCTCTGGCTCACCCTCTGGTTTGCCAACTTCGCCGAGACCCTGGCCGAGGGGCGCGGCAAGGCACGGGCCGACAGCCTGAAGGCCGGCATGAGCCAACTCAAGGCACGCCGGGTCACCAGCCCGCAGGATGACAAGGGCGAGTGGGTACCGGCCACCAGCCTGCTCAAGGGCGATCTGGTGCTGGTGCGCAGCGGCGAAATGATCCCCGCCGACGGCGAAGTGGTCGCCGGCATCGCCTCGGTTAACGAGGCGGCCATCACCGGCGAATCCGCCCCCGTCATCCGCGAGTCCGGCACCGACCGCAGCGGCGTGACCGGCAACACCACTGTCGTTTCCGACCAGATCTGGGTGCGTATCACCAACAACCCGGGCGAAAGTACCCTGGATCGCATGATTGCCCTGGTGGAAGGGGCCAAGCGGCAGAAGACCCCCAACGAGATGGCGCTGGACGCCCTGCTGGTGGGGCTGACCCTGATCTTCCTGCTGGTGGTGGCCACCCTGCCCTGGTTCCTCGACTACAACGGCACCCAGGTGCCCCGGCTCTATCTGCTGGCGCTGTTCATCACCCTGATCCCGACCACCATCGGCGGTCTGCTCTCCGCCATCGGTATCGCCGGCATGGACCGGCTGGTGAAGCTCAACGTGATCGCCAAGTCGGGCCGCGCGGTGGAAGCCGCCGGCGACGTGCGTACCCTGCTGCTGGACAAGACCGGCACCATCACCTTCGGCAACCGGATGGCGGACGAGCTGATCCCGGCCCCCGGCGTGGATCCCTCCCTGCTGGCCCAGGCCGCCATGCTGGCCTCGCTCGGTGACAATACCCCGGAGGGCAAATCCATCCTGACCCTGGCGAGCAAGAGCCACACCAGACCGAGCCAGCTGGAGAGCGACATCATCATCCCTTTCAGCGCCGAGACCCGGCTGAGCGGGCTGGATCGCAATGGCCATCACTATCGCAAGGGGGCGGTGGACGCCGTGCTGCACTACCTCTCCCTCGATCGCAAGGCGGTGCCCGAGCTCATCCTCAAATCGGTGGACAACATCGCCCGCCAGGGGGGTACCCCGCTGCTGGTCTGTACCCATGAGAAGCTGCTGGGGGTGGTGTTCCTCAAGGACATCATCAAGCCGGGTATCAAGGCCCGCTTCCAGATCCTGCGCCACATGGGGATCCGCACCGTGATGATCACCGGTGACAACCCGCTGACCGCCGCCGCCATCGCCGCCGAAGCCGGGGTGGACGACTTCATCGCCGAGGCGACGCCGGAGAAGAAACTGGCCTACATCCGTCAGGAGCAGGCCGACGGCCGGCTGGTGGCCATGTGCGGGGACGGCGCCAACGACGCACCAGCCCTGGCCCAGGCCGACGTGGGCCTGGCCATGAACGAGGGGACCCAGGCCGCCAAGGAGGCGGGCAACCTGGTGGATCTCGACTCCAACCCCACCAAGCTGCTGGACGTGGTGCTGGTGGGCAAGCAGCTGCTGGTGACCCGTGGCGCCCTGACCACCTTCTCCATCGCCAACGACGTGGCCAAGTACTTCGCCATCCTGCCGGCCCTGTTCATCGCCGCCTATCCACAGCTGGGGGCGCTGAACCTGATGCAGCTGGGCAGCCCCGAGAGCGCCATCCTGTCGGCCATCATCTTCAACGCCCTGATCATCGTCGCGCTGGTGCCGCTGGCCCTGCGCGGGGTCAGCCTGCAGGGCTCGGCCGCCAGCCTGCTGCGCCGCAACCTGCTGATCTACGGCGTCGGCGGCCTGATAGTGCCCTTCATAGGTATCAAGCTGATCGACCTGGTCATCACCGGCCTGGGGCTGGTGTAACGGCATTACCGGATGCGGGGCAGACCCGCATCCACCCAACGCATTTGGAGCAAAAAATCATGATAGCAATCAGAACCCTGCTGACCCTGACCCTGCTGCTGGGGGTGGCATATCCACTGGCCGTCACCGGGCTGGCCCAGCTGCTCTTCCCCTGGCAGGCCAACGGCAGCCTGCTCACCAACGCCAAACAGCAGGTGGTCGGCAGCGCCCTGCTGGCCCAGAAATTCGAGCGGGCCGACTACTTCCACTCCCGCCCCTCCGCCAGCGATTTCGCCACCATAGGTGGCGGCGGAAGCAACCTGGGGATGAGCTCGCCGCTACGGGCCGAGTTTGCCGCAGCGGCGGCCAGGGCGCAGCCGGAAGCCAGGGTCCCCGCCCTGCTGACCCGCTCCGCCTCCGGCCTCGATCCCCATCTGCCCCTCGATGCAGCGCTGGCCCAGGTGGATAGGGTCGCCGGGCAACGGGGGCTGGATCCCGTTCGGCTGACGGAGCAGGTCAAGTCGGCGGCACAAGCTGGTATCCTTGGCCCGCAGGTGGTCAACATTCTCCAGTTGAACCTGCAACTCGATCATCAAAAGGGCGCCTGAGGGCGCTCCTTGCCGTTCGGGAAGGCTCCCTTTCGACAACGGGGACAAGCATGAGCAATGAGGTCACGGCCGCGGTTCGGCCGATGCAACGGGAGCACGGGGATGCGTGATGAAGTGAGGGCGGACGCCCTGCTGGCGAGCCTGGAGCAGGAGCACAGGGGCAAGCTGAAGGTGTTTCTCGGCGCGGCCCCCGGCGTCGGCAAGACCTACGCCATGCTGCAGGCGGTGCGGGAGCAGGCCAGGGAGGGGGTCGACATCCTGATCGGGGTGGTGGAGACCCACGGTCGCCAAGAGACCCTGGCCCTGCTCGACAAGCTCGCCATCCAGCCGCGCAAGCTGCACCTGCACCGCCAGCAGCGACTGGAGGAGATGGATCTGGACGGTCTGCTGGCGCGAAAACCCGCCATCGCCGTGGTGGACGAGCTGGCCCACAGCAACGCCCCCGGCAGCCGCCACGAGAAGCGCTGGCAGGATGTGGAGGAGTTGCTCGGTGCCGGCATCGATGTCTACACCACCCTCAACGTGCAGCACCTGGAGAGCCTCAACGATCTGGTGTGGCAGCTGACCGGGGTCAGGGTCAAGGAGACCCTGCCGGATCAGGTGCTGCTGGAGGCCGACAGCCTAGTACTGATCGACCTCCCCCCCAAGGAGCTGCTCGGCCGCCTCAAGGAGGGCAAGGTCTATGTGCCCCACCAGGCCAAGGCCGCCCTGCAGTCCTTCTTCTCCCTCAACAACCTGACCGCCCTGCGGGAGCTGGCAATGCAGACCGCCGCCAGCCACGTGGAGGGGGATCTGCAGTTGCAGTGGCAGGCCGCCGGCAAGACCACCTTGCCGCTGCGGGGCAAACTGATGGTCTGCATCGGGGATGAGCACGGCGCCGCCCTGGTGCGTTACGGCCACCGCTTCGCCCAGCGCAGGCAACTGCCCTGGCTGGTGGTGCACATCGACAGCAAGGGGCAACGCTCCCCCGAGCTGGAGCAGGCGCTGGCCCTCGCCTCCCAACTGGGGGCCAGGGTGCTGACCCTCTCCAGCCCGGCCGTGGCCGATGCCCTGCTGGAAACCGCCGAACAGCAGCAGGTCTCCCAATTGCTGCTCGGCAAATCCCGCAACCCGCCCTGGCGTCGATCCCTGGTACAGCACCTGCTCAAACAGGCGCAGGGATTCGAGATCACGCTGGTGGATACCGAGAAGCGCAAGCCCGGCCTGACCCTACCTACGGCAGGCCCGGGTGAGCTTCGCCAGAGCCTGCTCGCGGTGGCCATCATGGGGGGGACCTCGGCCGTGGTCTGGGCCCTCTCCCACTGGCTGCCCCCCGCCTCCCTGCCCATGCTGTTCGTGCTGGGGGTGCTGGCCACCGCGCTCACCACCAGCCTGGTCCCCGCCATCCTGGCCGCCGTGCTGGGCTTCGTCGGCCACAATCTGCTGTTCACCTTCCCCTACTTCTCCCTGAGCGTGGCCAGCCACAGCGACCTGCTCACCCTGTTCGTGCTGCTCATCGTCGGCATCGCGGCCGGGCGCCTCGCCTCCCGCCAGCGTCAGCAGCTGGTCAGCCTGCGCGAGACCCAGCAGCTCGGTAACGCCCTGCTCTCCCTGAGCCAGGGACTGGCCACCGCCAGCAGCCCGGTGGACGTGCTGAGACAGGGAACCCAGGCCATCGCCCTCGCCCTTGGGCAGCCCGTGTTCGCGCTCGATGGGGATTACCAGTACCGGGCCGGTGACACCCAGACCGGGCCGGGCCAGACAGACAAGGCCGCCATTGACTGGTGCCTGGCCCAGAAACAGAGTGCCGGTGCCCATACCGCCACCCTCAACGCCGCCGAGGCCCAGTATCATCACCTCGGCGATGACCTGGTGCTGGGCATCCGGCTGGCCAGCCCGCTCACCTCCGCCGCCGAGCACCAGCTACAGGCCCTGCTCACCGATATCCGCGCCGCCCTGGCGCGGATCGATCTCAACGAGCGGCTGGCGGACAGCCAGTTGCAGGCGGAGACCGACCGGATGCGCGCGGCCCTGCTCTCCTCGGTCTCCCACGACCTGAAGACGCCGCTGGCCACCATCATGGGGGCTGGCAGCACCCTGCTGGAATACGGGGACCGGATAAGTGCGGAGGACCGCATCGAACTGCTGCACTCGGTGCAGGACGAGGCGCGCCGCCTGCACGGCTATGTGCAGAACCTGCTGGACATGACCCGCATCGGTTCACCGGATTTCCAGCTGAAACGGGATTGGGTCGACCTGGCGGACCTGGTGGAAAGCGCCCGCCGCCGGCTCGACTCCTCCTGGCGCCAGCACAAGCTGCTGGTGCACTTCGATCAGCAGATCCCCCGGCTCTATGTGCACGGCGCCCTGATCGAGCAGGTGCTGGTCAACATCCTCGACAACGCCTCCCGCTACTCACCGGCCGGCACCCCCATCGAGTTCAAGGTGATGCTGGCGGACCCCGACCTCATCATCGACATCATCGATATCGGGGTCGGCATCGCCGAGTCGGATCGGGACAAGATCTTCAATCTGTTCTACACCCAGCCGGTCGGTGACTGCGGCAGCCGCGGCACCGGGCTTGGCCTCGCCATTTCCCGCGCTATGATAGAGGTCCACGGCGGCCGCATCTGGGCATTCACCGGCCCCAACGGCAACGGCACCTGCATGCGCATCTCCCTGCCGCTGGCCCTCAACGCACCGGCGGCCTGATGGTCGCCGCCCTTTTCAATCAGCAAACGGGAGGCTGAATGGCTCACATACTGGTCATCGACGACGAGGCGGCCATCCGCCGTTTTTTGCGGATCAGCCTGATCGCCGAAGGACATCAGGTGAGCGAGGCGGTCGGCGTCACCGAGGGGATGGCGCAGTATCGCCACCTCAACCCCGACCTGGTGATCCTGGATCTGGGCCTGCCGGACGGTGATGGCATCCAAATCCTGCACGCCATCCGCGAGCATCACGCCAATCCCGTGCTGGTGCTCTCGGCGCGGGACTCGGAGCAGGAGAAGGTGCGGCTGCTGGATGCGGGGGCCAACGACTACATGAGCAAGCCGTTCGGCGTCGGGGAGATGATGGCCCGTATCCGGGTGCTGCTGCGCCAGCGAGTCGGTGCCACCAGCGGCGAGTGTCGACACTTCCCCCAGTGTGGCCTGACCCTGGACAGCAGCAGCCACAAGGTGACCCTGCAGGGCGAGGAGATCCCCCTCTCCCGCAAGGAGTTCGCCCTGTTGCAGGCGCTGGTGTGCCACCCCGGCAAGCTGGTGCAACAGACCCAGCTGCTCATCGACATCTGGGGACCTAGCCACAAGGAAGATACCCACTACCTGCGCATCGTCATCGCCAGCCTGCGCAAGAAGCTGGGAGATAACCCCCAGCAACCCACCCTGATCGAAACTGAAGCCGGCATCGGCTACCGTTTTATCGGCAGCTGATGTTTCACGTGGAACGACGCCAACCGCAGCACAGTGCCAGCAGACCGCATCCCCCGAGCAGCAGTCCGAGATCCTGCAAGCTGGCTGCAACCGCCAACCCCAGGCTGAGCAGCAGGTAGTAACCGAGCCCGAACAGGGCCCCGGCACTGCCCGCCACCTCCCGATAGGCCAGCAGTGCCTGGCTCAGCACATTGGGGATAGCCAGCCCGAACGCGATCACCACTCCCGTCATGGGCAGCAGAAACCAGAGCGATGCCTGACTGGCCCACACCAGCCAACTCGAACCCGACGCCAGCACGGCGGCGAGCCGGATCAGCGAGGCAGGCGTCCAGCCACGCCCCAACAGACGCTTGTTGAGCAGGCTGCCCACCAGGGTTGCCAGCGCCAGCACGATGCCGGAGTAACCAAACTCGCCCGCGCTCAGCCCCAGACCGGCAAACAGAAACGGCGCCAGGCTGTAGTAGCCGAACAGCATGGTGTTGAACAAGGCGACCAGGGCGGCGCTGCGCCACAAGACGGTATCACGCACCATCCGGCAGGCCAGCGGCCAGAGTGCGACCCTCTGGGTGATGGCCGGGCGGGTTTCCGGCAGTTGCCAGCAAGTGACCAGCAGCAATCCAACTGCCAATACCAGCAGGGCGCCGAATACCCCGAGATAACCCAAGCCATCAGCCAGCAGGCCACCGCTCACCAGCCCCAGCACCGGGCTCAGGGAGAGCGCGATGCCCATCACCGAAAAGACCCGCGCCAGATCGCTGCCCTGATAGCTGTCGCGCAGCATGGTCTGGGTCACCACGGAACCCACGGCGGCGCCGAAGGCCGCGATGACCCGGGCCAGCAGCAGGGTTTCAAATTGAGTGGCCAGCAACGCCAGCAGGGTGCCGGCGCCATAGGTCAGCAGCCCCGCCAGCATGGCGGGACGCCGCCCGATGAGATCGCACAACCTGCCCCAGCAGACCACGCCCGCCGCAAACGCCAGAAAATAGACCGACAGGGTCTGGGACGCCTGCCCCTCGCTCACCCGAAACTCAGTGGCGATATGGGTCAGCACCGGGCTGTAGATGGTCTCCACTATCTGGGGAAACATCATCAATCCGACCACCAGCCAGCGCGGTGGCAACCTGTTGTTCATGACACACCTCCTTCACAAGAGGTCGCCATTCTAGAGAGGGATAACTTGTCCGATTACAATAAGGCGGACTATAAACAGCAAGAATCGGACACATGGCCTTTATTCTTCCCGATCACCCCTTTGATCCGGACCAGCACGACGGCAGCGCCATCGGTATTGCCACCGCCCTCGGCTGGCACGACTCCGGCCGCCATCAGCACCAGCGCCACCAGCTGCTGTTCGCCCAGGCAGGCTGCATGACCATAGAGCTGGACGATCAGGTCTGCCTGCTGCCGCCGACGCGAGCGGCCTGGTTGCCAGCGGGTCTGCCCCACCGGGTGTTGATGCGCGGAGTTGTGGCCTATCGCTCCCTCTACTTCCAGCCGGAGCCCGAGTTGCCAAACGAGATGGCGGTGCTGGCGGTCAACCCGCTGCTGCGGGAGATCATCGAGCGGATGGCGCTCTGGCCCTGGGACAAGCCGGAAGCAGAGCAAACCTGCACACTGGCATTATTGAAAGAAGAGCTGGCGCAAGCGCCGCGAGAATCCTGGCAGTTGCCGCTGCCGTCAGACGGGCGTCTGACCGGCTGGCTGCAGGAGATAAAGCGGGGTGACACCCTGCCCGATCGGCTCAACCGGCTGGCCGAGCGGGTGGGTGCCAGTGACAAGACCATAGGCCGCATCTTCATGCGGGAGACCGGCATGAGCTACCAGGCCTGGCGCCAGCAGTGGCGACTGCTGCGGGCCATGGAACTGCTGGCCGAAGCCGAGCCCATCAGCCGGGTGGCCGCTGCCCTGGAGTTCGCCAGCGACAGCGCCTTCATCGCCTTCTTCAGGCAGCACACGGGGCAGACCCCCTTGCGCTACCTCAACTCTCGGGATGAGTCGCATCGGCCGAGCTCGCCTCCACCACCAGGGTCTCCAGGGCCAGCGGCTTGAGGTTGTGGATGGCCTCTGCCACCACGTCATGGGAGGCCTGCTGCTGCAAGGCCAGCATCTCCTGCTGCAGGGCGGCGCTGTCCAGCTCGGGTCTGGGGTTCTCGGCGGCCATGGCATTCAGGCTCAGGCTGCTGGCAATCAGGGTAGCGATCAGGATCTTCATCTGGCGTGCTCCGGTGTGGTTGAGATGACCACATAACTATTCCAATAGTTGTGCCAGATTTATAACAGCATGATTTTATTGACATAAATAATTTTTTGATGCTACCACCCCTCTTCCTGAATCGAATGTTGGTTATTTTAAAACCTATAAATGGTTTTTTTTACCACCTCCATCATGGCAACCCTGTTCCACGTGAAACGCCCCGTTTTTTTGATCGACACCCGCTTTTGAAGTGAGCTATGGTGCTAGCTCCCCCCTTAACTGACTCTGGATTTGCCACCGAATGGAATTCTCCTTGTTCGGCGAGAAGTTCACTCGCCACGCCGGTATTACCCAACTCATGGACGACCTCAATCAAGGGCTGCTGAATCCCGACGCCATCATGCTGGGAGGCGGCAATCCGGCCCCCATCCCCGCCATGCTGGAACGCTTTCAGGCCGAGGCCAACACCCTGCTCGACAACGGCGAACTGATCAAGGCCATGGCCAACTACGATGGCCCCCAGGGCAAAGACAGGTTCACCAAGGCGCTGGCCGCCCTGCTCAGCAAGGAGCTGGGCTGGGAAATCTCCGCCCGCAACATCGCCCTGACCAACGGCAGCCAGAACGCCTTCTTCTATCTGTTCAATCTGCTGGCCGGCGAGTTCGCCGACGGTCGCAAGAAGAAGGTGCTGTTCCCCCTGGCCCCCGAATACATCGGCTATGCCGACTCGGCCCTCTCGGACGATCATTTCGTCGCCTACAAACCCACCATCGAGAAGCTGCCCGACGGCCAGTTCAAATACCACGTGGATTTCGAGAGCCTGCAGGTGGGCGACGACATCGGGGTGATCTGTGTCTCCCGGCCGACCAACCCCACCGGCAACGTGCTCACCGACGAGGAGATCGAGCACCTCGATCAGATCGCCCGTGACAAAGGGATCCCGCTGCTCATCGACAATGCCTACGGCGTGCCCTTCCCCGGCATCATCTTCAGCGACGCCAAGCCGTTCTGGAACGCCAATACCATCCTCTGCATGAGCCTCTCCAAGCTCGGCCTGCCGGGCACCCGTTGCGGCATCGTCATTGCCGACGAGAAGATCATCCGGGCCATCACCAACCTGAGCGGCATCATCAATCTGGCGCCGGGCAGCCTGGGTCCGGCCATCACCATTTCGATGATCGAGAGCGGTGACATCATCACCCTGAGCGAACAGGTGGTGAAACCCTTCTACCAGCAGAAAGCCACCTTCGCGGTCCAGCTGCTGCGCGAGGCCATTCCGGATCCGCGCTTCCACATCCACAAGCCGGAGGGAGCCCTCTTCCTCTGGCTCTGGTTCGAAGACCTGCCGATCCACTGCCAGGAGCTGTATGAGCGACTGAAGGCGAAGAACCTGCTGATCGTGCCCGGCCACTACTTCTTCCCCGGCATCGACGACCCCGAGTGGCGCCACAGCCAGGAGTGCATCCGCCTCAACTATGCCCAGAGCGAAGATCTGGTGCGTCGTGGCATCGCCATCCTGGCCGACGAGATCAACGCCCTCTACGCCGGTTGATTTCCCCTTCGGCATGAAAAAAAGAGGCCTGCAGATGCAGGCCTCTTTTCTATCAGGTGGTCAGCGATGTTGTTTAACCGGGCAGTGCCAGCTGATCGGGTTTGCCGATGGGGATGGCGCGGGGCTTGAGCGCTTCCGGCAGCTCCCGGGCCAGCTCTATGGTCAGCAGACCGTGCTCCAACCTGGCCCCCTGCACTTCCACGTGCTGGCTCAGCTTGAAGGCGAGCTCGAAGTCCCGCTCGGCGATCCCCTGATGGAGGAATTGGCGCTCGCCCATGGTGGCGACCTTGCGCCCCTTCACCTTGAGGGTGCCATTTTCGGTCTCCAGCTCCAGCTCATTGCGATCGAAACCGGCCACGGCAACCGTGATGAGGTAGCTGTCGTGATCCCGCTTTTCGATGTTGTACGGGGGGTAGGCCGAGGTCTTCTGATCGAACAGGCCTTCCAGCTCGCGGGCCATCCGCTCGAAGCCGACGGCATTGGAATAGAGATGAGAAAAATCGAGGTTACGCATGATCCTATCCTTCTATAAAGCAACAGGGTTTACTCTCCACGGGCCCGCCATCGGCACCCGGGAAACATCAGCAATGCAACGAGGTCAGGCTGTCAGCCGTTGATCTCGATCTTGCGGGGCTTCATCGCCTCGGGCACTTCGCGCACCAGGTCGATGTGCAGCAGACCGTTCTTCAGGTCGGCCCCCTTCACCCGCACGTAGTCGGCCAGCTGGAAGCGACGCTCGAAGCCGCGTTCAGCAATGCCTTGGTAGAGGTAGTTGCGCTCGGTGTCGGCCTGCTTGCTGCCCTTCACCGTCAGCAGATTTTCCTGGAAGCTCAGCTCCAGCTCTTCCTGGGTAAAGCCCGCCACCGCCATGCTGATGCGGTAGTCGCTGTCACCCAGCTGCTCGATGTTGTAGGGGGGATAGCCGGCATTGCCATTGCTGGCGGCAGATTCGATGAGAGTGGCCAGACGATCGAAACCGATGGCAGAACGATAGAGCGGAGAAAAGTCGATAGAACGCATAGTATTACCCTCTTGTGAGCGATAACGGATTGTTTGCCCTCCTGATGGACGGGCGCCTGGTCGAAACCTCTGTCGAGCGTTCCGGCCTTGTTATCTATATAGGGGCCAGCATTTGGCTTTCAAGGGGTAAAAACAAAAGAAATGCAGGCCATCAAAAATGGCCCGATTAGATCGATAATAGGCCTGCGGGCCACTCATGATCCGTCCCTCATCCCTCCATACTGGCCGTGTCCCCAACGAGAAACCGGAGCACGTCATGAAGATTACCCAGGTTCGCAACGCCACCCTGCTCATCCACTACGCAGGAACCCGCTTCCTCATCGACCCCATGCTGGCCCCCAAGGGGAGCTACCCCGGCTTCGAAGGCATGGCCAACAGCCATCTTCGCAACCCCTTGGTCGAGCTGCCGCTGCCCATGGCGACCCTGCTGGAGGTGGATGCGGTGATTGTCACCCATGACCATCTGGATCACTGGGACGATGTCGCGAAAGCGAAGATCCCCAGGCACCTTCCCCTGTTCGTGCAGCATCAGAAAGATGCCGACACCATGAGGGGATGCGGCTTCGAGGATGTGCGCCTGCTGGGCGAGGTCGGCGAGTTCGCCGGCATCCGCCTGCAACAGACGGAAGGCCGGCACGGCAGCGATACCATCATGGCCCTGCTGGGGGATCGCCTTGGCGAGGTCAGCGGAGTGGTCTTCTCCCATCCCGCCGAAAAGACCCTCTATCTGGCCGGCGACACCGTCTGGAATGCCCAGGTTGAACAAGCGCTGCACCGGCACCAACCCGAGGTCGTTGTCCTCAACTGCGGTGATGCCCAGGTGACGGGTCTGGGCGCCATCATCATGGGCAAGGAGGATGTGGCCGCCGTCTATCAGGCCGCCCCGCAGGCCACCCTGATCGCCAGCCACATGGAGGCGGTCAATCATGCCCTGCTGTCACGGCGGGAGCTGCGCGACTACCTGGACAGCCAGGGGATGGCCGCCCGGGTAAGGGTGCCCGAGGATGGCGACACCATGCTGCTCTGAGCGAGAGGCCAGGCACCACATGGCCCTTCGGCTTTCTGTTGCTGCCCCGTATGATGGGGATCCGAGTGCAAAGGAGTCTGCCACCATGCCCCGTCCTCTCATCGTCGCCGTCATCACCTTCGATCGCTTCAGCCCCTTTCACTGCTCGGTGCCCTGCCTCATCTTTGGCGACAAGATGATGCCGGGCCAGTCGTTGTTCGAGCTGAGACTCTGCGCCGGGGATGACACGCGGCAACCCGCCTCCTCCCAGGGCTTTCGCATGGAGGCCGACTATGGCCTGGAGGGTCTGCTGGAGGCGGATATCATCATCATCCCCTTCTGGCGCGATCCGGCCGAGCGCCCCGCCCAACCCCTGCTCGATGCCCTGGTTGCCGCCCGGATCAGGGGAGCCCAGATCGTGGGGCTCTGTCTCGGCACCTATGTGCTGGCCTATGCCGGCCTGCTGGACGGGCGCGGTGCCGCCACCCACTGGGAATTTGAACAGGAGTTCGTCCAGCGCTTCCCCCGGGTGCGGCTCGATACCAATGCCCTCTACGTCGACGACGACGGGCTCATCACCTCGGCTGGCACCGCCGCCAGCCTGGACTGCTGCCTCTATCTGGTTCGCCAGCATCTCGGCAGCCAGATTGCCAACAAGCTGGCCAGGCGGCTGGTGGTGCCTCCCCACCGGGAGGGTGGCCAGGCCCAGTTCATCGAGCAGCCGGTACCCGCCTCCACCCGGGATGCCAGGATCAACCAGCTGTTCGATCACCTGCGCCTGCACCTGGCCGCGCCCCACACCCTGGACAGCCTGGCGGAACATTGCATGATGAGCCGACGCACCTTTAGCCGCCGCTTCCAGCTCGCCACCGGTCTCTCCCTCGGGGAGTGGCTGATGGCGGAGCGCCTGCGCCGCAGCCAGACGCTGCTGGAGTCCAGCGCCCACACCGTGGAACGCATCGCCGAACTGGTGGGGCTCGGGTCTGCCACCATATTGCGCAAGCACTTTCGCGCCCGCTTCGGGGTGTCGCCGCGGGAGTGGCGCCGCACCTTTCGCGGTGACAGAGTCTAGGTCCCTCATGTTTCACGTGGAACGCGCCCTCTCCCTTCCATCCAGAAAACAAAAAGCCGCTCACGAGGAGCGGCTTTTGATGGTTGTCGGACCGTCTAATTAGACGTCGAGGTTGGCAACCCGCAGGGCGTTGGTCTCGATAAAGTCGCGACGGGGCTCTACGGCGTCACCCATCAGGGTGGAGAAGAGCTGGTCGGCGCCGACCGCATCGTCGATGGTGACACGCAGCATGCGACGGGCTTCCGGATCCATGGTGGTTTCCCACAGCTGCTCCGGGTTCATCTCGCCCAGCCCTTTATAGCGCTGGATGTAGATGCCACGCTTGCCTTCGCCCATCAGCCACTCGACCGCTTCAACGAAGCTGGCGACCGGCTTCACCTTCTCGCCACGCTTGATGTAACCGCCTTCCTCGATCAGGTTGGCGATCTCCTTGCCCAGGGAGACCAGCTGACGGTACTCGGAGGATTGCAGGAAGTCGTAGCTGAGCGGGTATTCGCGATCAACCCCGTGCTGGCGTACCACGGCGTGGGGCACGAACAGGCTGCGCTCCTCGTCGCGGCGTACCTGCATCTGGTACTGGATGCCATGGTTGCTCTCGTTGAGCACGGCTTCCATGCTCTGGCACCAGGTCTGCAGATCGCTCTCGCTGGCCAGCAGGGTTTCGTTCAACTCAGGCTGATAGATCAGCTGGGTCAGCACGGCTTCCGGGGCGCGACGGGACATGCGGGTGATGAGGTGAGTCACGGCGCGATGCTGGTTGACCAGACGCTCCAGCGCCTCGCCACCGATGGCCGGGGCAGATTCGTTGACGTGCAGGGTCGCACCGTCCAGCGCCATGGCGGTCTGGTACTGCAACAATGCGTCTTCGTCTTTCAGGTACTGCTCCTGCTTGCCCTTCTTCACCTTGTAGAGCGGCGGCTGGGCGATGAAGACATAGCCACGCTCGATGATTTCCGGCATCTGACGATAGAAGAAGGTCAGCAGCAGGGTACGGATGTGCGCACCATCGACGTCCGCATCCGTCATGATGATGATGTTGTGATAGCGCAGCTTGTCCGGGTTGTACTCGTCGCGACCGATGCCACAGCCCAGAGCGGTGATCAGGGTGCCCACCTCCTGGGAGGAGATCATCTTGTCGAAACGGGCCTTCTCCACGTTCAGGATCTTGCCCTTGAGGGGCAGGATGGCCTGGTTCTTCCGGTTGCGACCCTGCTTGGCGGAACCGCCAGCAGAGTCCCCTTCCACGATGTAGAGTTCGGAGAGCGCCGGGTCTTTCTCCTGACAGTCCGCCAGCTTGCCGGGCAGACCGGCGATATCCAGCGCGCCCTTGCGGCGGGTCAGTTCGCGGGCCTTGCGGGCCGCTTCGCGGGCACGGGCCGCATCGATGATCTTGTTGACCACGATCTTGGCGTCGCCCGGGTTTTCCAGCAGGAAGTCCGCCAGCTTCTCGCCCATCGCCTGTTCCACGGCGGTCTTCACCTCGGACGAGACCAGCTTGTCCTTGGTCTGGGAGGAGAACTTAGGGTCAGGCACCTTGACGGAGATAACGGCAATCAGACCTTCACGGACGTCGTCACCACTGGCGGCGGACTTGGCCTTCTTGCTGTAGTCCTCCTTGTCCATGTAGTTGTTCAGCGTCCGGGTCAACGCGGTACGGAAGCCCACCAGGTGGGTGCCACCATCCCGCTGCGGAATGTTGTTGGTGAAGCAGTAGACCCCTTCCTGATAGGCGTCGTTCCACTGCATGGCGACTTCGACACCGATGCCGTCCTGCTCGGTGGTGAAGTGGAACACCTTGGGGTGGATCGGGGTCTTGTTCTGGTTCAGGTACTCGACGAAGGCCTTGATGCCCCCTTCGTAGCAGAAGTGCGCCTCGCGGCCGTCACGCTCGTCCATCAGACGGATGGAGACGCCGGAGTTGAGGAAGGAGAGCTCGCGCAGACGCTTGGCCAGGATCTCGTAGTGGAACAGGGTGTCGCTGAAGATGGTCGGGCTCGGCCAGAAGCGAACTTCGGTCCCGGTGCCGGTGCTGTCACCAATCTGCTTGAGGGGGGCCTGCGGCTCGCCCAGGTGATAGGTCTGCTCGTAGACATGACCGTTGCGGCGGATGGTCAGCAGCAGCTTGTCGGAAAGCGCGTTCACCACGGAGACGCCCACACCGTGCAGACCGCCGGACACCTTGTAGGAGTTGTCATCGAATTTGCCACCGGCGTGCAGCACGGTCATGATGACTTCGGCGGCGGAGCGGCCCTCTTCCGGGTGGATGTCCACCGGAATGCCGCGACCGTTGTCGCGCACGGAGACGGAGCCGTCGGAATGGATCTTGACCTGGATATCGGAGCAGTAGCCAGCCAGAGCCTCGTCGATGGAGTTGTCGACGACCTCGAACACCATGTGATGCAGGCCCGATCCATCGTCCGTATCGCCGATATACATCCCCGGGCGCTTGCGGACCGCATCCAGGCCCTTGAGCACCTTGATATTCGAGGAGTCGTAAGTATTTTCACTCATAGCTTACTCTCTGCCTTCTCTAACGTTTCGGAGATCTTGCCTTGTTCCACGTGGAACAGCTTGCAGTCACTCGCATCCATCATGTCTGCGAGCTGACCGGTATCGATGGCGGTGATGAACACCTGGGACGCGCACTGCTTCAGCCTTGCGGCCAGCAGACGACGTTTGTCGACATCCAGTTCAGAGGCAAAATCATCAATTAAAAAAATACAGCCGCGGCTGCTATGTTGATTCAAATAGAGCCCTTGGGCCAGTCGCATGGCACAGACCAGCAACTTCAGCTGACCCCTGGACAAAATATCCTGCGCGGGGACGCCGTTCGCCTTGAGCCGCACGTCCGCCTTCTGCGGACCGACCCCAGTGTACCCCAGCGAACGATCCCGTTCGAACCCCGCCTCCAGCAATGCATCGAGGGGAGTGTCTTTTTCCCAGCCTCGATAGAATCCAAGACTGATATCGAACTCCGGCAGAAAATCTGCCGTCATCTCCTTGATCAGGGGTGTAATGGCCTGACAATAACTGGCGCGAAAACCCGCCAGCTCGCCACCCAGTCGCACTAGCTCCTGATCCCAGAACGCCAGTTGACGATACTGGGTGCTCTGGCGCAGCAAGGCATTGCGCTGCTTCAGCAGCCGACGCACCCGCCCCCAGAGGGAGAAGAAGGTCGGCTCCTGATGGAAAACACCCCAGTCGAGCCAGGCCCGGCGAGCCTGGGGCCCACCGGTCAGCAGGCTGAAACCATCGGGGTGGATCAACTGTACCGGCAACAGCTCCGCCAGATCGGCCAGGCGCTGGGCCTGGGCACCGGCGATCTTGAGCTGGGTTTCGCCCCCCTTGTCCTTGGCAAGCCCGATGGGCACCTGACGCCCCTCCAGCTCGCACTGGGCAAACAGGGTAAAGGCCCGCTCGCCCTGGCGGATGACCCGCCCGGTCAAATGGGTACGAAACGAGCGGCCGAGACCAAGGTAATGAATGGCTTCCAGCACGCTGGTCTTGCCGCTGCCGTTACTCCCGACCAGGATATTGAGGCCGGGAGACAGCGCGAGACTGGCGTGCTGAATATTGCGAAAGTCGCTGAGCTGGAGTTTGACCAGGGACACGACTAGATCCGCATCGGCATCACCACGTACTGGGCATCTTGGTTCTCAAAATCCTCAATAATGGCGCTGCTGATGGAATCGCTCAGGCTGATCCGGATTTGGTCACATTTTAACGTATTCAACACGTCCAGCACATAGGAGACGTTGAAGCCGATCTCCATCTCGCCAGCGGCGTATTGTACGTCAAGCAGCTCTTCGGCTTCTTCCTGTTCCGGGTTGTTGGCGGTGATGCGCAGCAGGTTTTCCTGCAGATTGAGACGCACCCCACGGAATTTCTCGTTGGAGAGGATGGCGGCACGAGCAAAGGCCTGGCGCAGATCCTCGCGACCGGCGATCAGGGCCTTATCGCTCCCTCTCGGGATGACGCGGCGCCAGTCCGGGAAACGGCCATCCACCAGCTTGGAGGTGAAGATGAAGCCATCCAGGGCGGCGCGCAGGTTGCTACGGCCCACTTGCAGCCGTACCGGCTTGTCTTCTGCTTCCAGCAGGCGCACCAGCTCCAGCACCCCTTTGCGCGGCAGGATGACCTGATGATCGGGCAACGATTCCCCCACCACCTCGCGGCGGCAGGTGGCCAGCCGGTGACCGTCCGTCGCCACGGTACGCAGGCCGTGTCCTTCGCTCTCGAACAGCATGCCGTTCAGGTAGTAGCGCACGTCCTGGCTCGCCATGGAGAACTGGGTCGCGTCGATGAGTTTTTTCAGCTCCAGCTGGCTGATGTCGAACTCGAGCACGGATTCCCAATCCTCGATGTTCGGGTATTCGGTCGCCGGCAGGGTCGACAGGTTGAAGCGGGAGCGACCGGAACGGATGATGAGGCGCTCTCCCTCGGTGCTGAGGCGGATCTCCGCCCCCTCCGGCAGACCGCGACAGATGTCCAGCAGCTTGCGCGCCGGCACAGTGGTGCGGCCATCCTGGCTGTCGCTGTTGAGATAGACCTGTCCGATCATCTCCACCTCGAGATCGGTCCCGGTCAGCGACAGCAGGCCATTGCTGACATCGAGCAGGACGTTGCCGAGGATGGGCAGGGTCGGCCGGCCACCCAGGGCACCGGACACCAGTTGCAGGGGACGTAACAGGGCCTCACGGCTAATTTCGAGCTGCATCTGTGCTCTCCGTTGTTATTGGGAGGAAAGGATTCGGATCAGGCTGGAACATGCAATCTGCATCTGTGCACTCCGTTCCGTTATCAGGAAGAAAGGGTACGGATCAGGTTGGAATAGTCTTCCTTGATGTCGTGACTCTCTTCCTTCAGCTGCTCGATCTTGCGGCAGGCATGAAGAACCGTGGTGTGGTCACGGCCACCAAAGGCATCCCCTATCTCAGGCAAACTGTGGTTGGTCAGCTCCTTGGCCAGCGCCATCGCCAGCTGGCGCGGGCGGGCAACGGAGCGGGAGCGACGCTTGGAGAGCAGATCCGCCAGCTTGATCTTGTAATACTCCGCCACCGTCTTCTGGATGTTGTCGATGGTGACCAGCTTCTCCTGCAGGGCCAGGAGATCGCGCAGCGCCTCGCGCACGAAGTCGATGTTGATGGCGCGGCCGGTGAAGTTGGCATTGGCGATCACCCGGTTGAGGGCGCCTTCCAGTTCACGGACGTTGGAGCGAAGCCGCTTGGCGATGAAGAAGGCCACTTCGTCCGGCAGATGGATCTGGTTCTCGTCCGCCTTGCGCATCAGGATGGCAACCCGGGTCTCCAGCTCGGGCGGCTCGATCGCCACCGTGAGTCCCCAGCCGAAGCGGGACTTGAGACGATCTTCCACCCCGTTGATCTCTTTCGGATAGCGGTCCGAGGTCAGAATGATCTGCTGGTTCCCTTCAAGCAGGGCATTGAAGGTGTGGAAGAACTCCTCCTGGGAGCGCTCCTTGTTGGCGAAGAACTGGATGTCATCGATGAGCAGGGCATCGACGCTACGGTAATAACGCTTGAACTCTTCAATGGCGTTATTCTGCAGCGCCTTCACCATGTCCTGCACGAACCGTTCGGAGTGCATGTAGATGACTTTGGCGTCTTTCTTGCGATCCTTGATGGCATTGCCAACGGCGTGCAACAGGTGGGTCTTGCCCAGGCCGGTGCCGCCATAGAGGAACAGCGGGTTGTAGGCACCACCCGGATTGTCGGCCACCTGACGGGCGGCCGCACGGGCCAGCTGGTTGGACTTACCCTCGACGAAATTCTCGAAGGTATAGTTCACGTTGGTGTTGCTCTTGTGGTTTGGCTCGGGCTTGTTTTCGGCCTTGTTTTCCCAGCTCTTGGGAGAGTTATTCACAGGATCGACACCACGGGCCGGCGCCCTGGCGACCGCGACGGGATGAGGGCGATTGCCGATATCAAAACGCAGGGTGGGAGCGTCGGCTCCGCACAGCTCGTTGATGATGCCGTTGACCCGGAGCAGGTACTTGTCGCGTACCCAGTCCAGAACAAAGCGGTTCGGTGCATACAGGGTCAGAGTATTGTCACTCAACTCCGCTTGAAGCGGCCGGATCCACATGCTGAATTCTGCCGAGGGCAACTCATCTTGCAGCCGGTTAAGGCACTGCTGCCATAGCGAAGCAGTCACTCTAGACTCCCGTCAATTGATTAAGTAAAGACCGGCTATTCTACGTTTTTAGTGGCCGGATCTCCAGTTGCTGCCGCACGGATCCAGCAAATAAGATCCTTGACTTTCAAGGATCCAACGCCCCAGGATCCCATTTCATCCCCAAAGTTACCCACAGCCGGATATCGTCAATGTGGACAGAATGGCGCGCTGCGACCATAGTTATTTTATATAACCAAATATCATTTATTTTTTATATTTTATTCCAATAACATCAGCGCCAACCCGTGATTACAACTAAAAATACAGCACTACAGAGAGAGGAATCCCCATGAAAACCACCATCAAGCTGATTTCCGGCGCCGCCATTCTGCTGGCCAGCCTGTCCGGCCAGGCCATCGCCCAGGAAACCATCAAGGTCGGCATGTCCGGCAAATATTTCCCGTTCACCTTCGTCAAGCAGGACAAGCTGCAGGGCTTCGAGGTGGACATGTGGAACCAGATCGGTGAGCGCACCGGCTACAAGGTCGAGTTCGTGACCGCCAGCTTCTCCGGTCTGTTCGGCATGCTGGAAACCGGCCGCGTCGACACCATCTCCAACCAGATCACCATCACCGACGAGCGCAAGGCCAAGTACGCCTTCTCCCAGCCTTATGTCTATGACGGTGCCCAGATCGTGGTCCGCAAGGGCAACAACACCATCCACGGCATCAAGGACCTGGAAGGCAAGAAAGTCGCCGTCAACCTGGGCTCCAACTTCGAAGAGCTGCTGCGCAAGAACGACCCCAACAAGAAGATCGATATCCGTACCTATGACTCCGCCTTCGAGCAGGATGTCGCCCTGGGCCGCATCGACGCCTTCGTGATGGACCGTGTCTCCACCGCCCAGCTGATCAAGGAATCCAAGCTGCCGCTGCAACAGGCTGGTGCACCGTTCGAAACCATCGAGAACGCCCTGCCCTTCCTGAAGACCCCGGAAAAGCAGGCCGTGCTGAAGAAGGTTGACGATGCCCTCACCGCCATGCGCAAAGACGGCACCCTGACCAAAATCTCCGAAAAATGGTTCGCAGCGGACATCACCAGCAAATAAATGATGGAATTTGACCTCGATTACACGCTAGGGCTGTTTCCCATCCTGCTCAAATACCTGGGCACCACGATGGAAATGGTCCTGTGGGGATTCGTATTGGCACTCGTACTGTCGCTGATCCTGGCGATAGTACGGGTGTTTCGCGTTCCCGCACTTCACTGGCTGGCGATGCTGTATATCTCGTTCTTCCGGGGTACACCGCTGCTCGTCCAGCTGTTTCTGCTCTATTACGGGCTGCCGCAGCTCTTCCCCATCTTCGTGGGGATGGATGCCTTTACCGCCGCCATCATCGGCCTGACCCTGCACTTTGCCGCCTACATGGCCGAGTCGATCCGGGCAGCCATTCTCGGCATCCACAAGAGCCAGATGGAAGCCGCCCTCAGCATCGGCATGAGCCGGCTGCAGGCGATGCAGCGGATCATCCTGCCCCAGGCGGCCCGCATCGCGACACCGTCGCTGATGAACTACTTCATCGACATGATCAAGAGCACCTCCCTGGCGTTTACCCTGGGAGTGGCGGAGATCATGGGCAAGGCCCAGATGGAAGCGGCCTCCTCCTTCAAGTTCTTCGAGAGCTTCATGGCGGTGGCGCTGATCTACTGGGTGGTGGTCATCTTCTTCACCCGCTTGCAGCATCTGCTGGAAGTGCGGCTGAACCGTGCTTATTAAAGGAGGCCTGTCATGATCAACCTAACGGGTCTCTCCAAGGCCTATGACGGAAATCAGGTGCTCAACGGCATCGATCTTGAGGTAAAGAAGGGGGAGATTGTCGTCATCATCGGTCCCTCCGGTACCGGCAAGTCGACTCTGCTGCGCTGCCTCAACCTGCTGGAAACCCCGGATGCAGGGCGGCTCGTCATCGATGACCTCGCCGTGGATCTGGCCAAGGCCAGCGACCAGCAGGCCATCGAACTGCGCAAACGTGCCTCTTTCGTGTTCCAGAACTACGCCCTGTTCGCCAACAAGACGGCGCTGGACAACATCGCCGAGGGGCTGATCACCGTCTGGAAGCAGCCGAAGGCGGAGGCTCGTGCCACTGCCCTGGGCATCCTCAAGGACATCGGCCTCGCCGAGAAACAGGATGCCTACCCGGCCTCCCTCTCCGGCGGCCAGCAACAGCGCGTCGGCATTGGCCGGGCCATGGCGGCCCACTCCAAGGTGATCCTGTTTGACGAGCCCACCTCCGCCCTCGATCCCGAGTGGGTCGACGAGGTACTGGGCCTGATGAAGCAGCTCGCCCGCCAGCACCAGACCATGGTCGTGGTGACCCACGAGATCGAGTTTGCCCGTGATGTCGCCGATCGGGTGATCTTCATGGAAGGAGGCCGGATCGTGGAGCAGGGCCCGCCGGATCAGATATTGGTCGATCCGCAGGATCCCCGTACCCGGGAGTTCCTGCGCAAAGTACTTAAATAGCTCTCTCTTTGGCGGCCTGGCCGCCTTTTTTCTTGAGGGATCCTTGTTTAACCCCGGGTTGCCAGTATAATTCGGGGCCCTTGATCCTTCGGATCCTGCCAGATTATCCCGCTCGGTCGACGAACGGGGCTAGATGGAAAGGAACGGCGGATTGACGAGAAGCTGAACTCTGTTTAGAATTCGGCCTCTTTTGCTAGTCGTCACACGCTATAGCTGGCGCGTCGGCTAAGTGTGACAATCAAAACTGTACAGAAATACGGAATCGAATCATGAAACGTACTTTTCAACCGTCCAACCTGAAGCGCAAGCGCTCTCACGGTTTCCGCGCTCGCATGGCTACTGCCAACGGCCGCAAAGTTCTGGCCGCTCGTCGTGCCAAGGGTCGTGCCCGCCTGGTAGTCTAATGCCTACCCAGCACACCTTCTCTCGGGAGTTACGTCTGTTAACTCCCGAACACTTCAAACGCGTTTTCGCCGAGCCTGTCCGGGCCGCTTCTCCGCAAATTACGCTTCTTGCTTGCCCCAACTCCCTCGAACACCCCCGTCTTGGCCTCGCCGTGCCCAAAAAGGCGCTCAAGCGTGCCGTCTGGCGCAACCGTGTAAAACGAGTGGTTCGGGAAAGTTTTCGCCTCAATCAAGCCAATCTGCCCGCTATCGACATCGTCGTTATCGCCAAGGGTGGCGTGAAGGAGATGGACAACGAAGCGCTGTTCAAGTTACTGGAAAAGCTATGGCGCACTCTGTCACGCCGTTGCAATGGGTAGCAATCAAACTGATACGCCTGTATCAGCTAATCATTAGTCCCCTGCTCGGGCCGCGCTGCCGTTTCACCCCGACTTGTTCCCAATTTGCGATAGAAGCAATCCGACTTCACGGTTTCATAAAAGGCGTTTGGTTAGCCAGCAAACGTCTATTAAAATGCCATCCCTTATCCGAGGGTGGTTATGACCCGGTTCCGCAACCAAAGCGAAGAAACTGAAGACTATGGAATCACAACGCAATTTACTCCTGATCGGTTTGCTGTTCGTGAGCTTCTTGCTCTGGCAACAGTGGGAGTCCGACAAGGCTCCGAAGCCGGCCCCGACTACCGTGGCCCAAACCGAACATTTCGTACCTGAAGCCGGTCAGACCGGTGATATTCCTCAGGTTTCCGAGCAAGCAAATGGTAACGCCGCGCGCAAGCTGATCACCGTCTCCTCCGACGTGCTCAAATTGACCCTGGACACCCAGGGCGGTGACATCGTCTCTGCCGAGCTGCTGGCCCACAAGCTGGAAGAAGGCAAGGAACAGCCGTTCACCCTGCTGACCAGCCAGCCTGCCCACCTCTATGTGGCCCAGAGCGGTCTGGTCGGTCGCGATGGTCCGGACAGCCAGGCCCAGGGTCGTCCCACCTATGAAGCCGCCCAGACCAGCTATCAGCTGGCCGATGGTCAGGATCAAGTCGTCGTTCCGATGACCTGGACCGACAGCAAGGGTGTGGTCTTCACCAAGGAGTTCGTGCTCAAGCGCGGTGATTACGCCGTGGGCGTCGACTACAAGATCGACAACAAGTCTGCCGAGCCGGTCCAGGTACAGTTCTACGGTCAGCTGAAGCAGACCATGACCACGCCGAAGGATCAGGAAGGTCATGCCATGGTGGCCAGTGCCTACCGTGGTGGTGCCTTCTCCAGCGAAGACTCCCGCTACAAGAAGTACACCTTTGACGAGATGAAGGATGCCGACCTGAACAAGACCACCCAGGGTGGTTGGGTCGCCATGCTGCAGCACTACTTCGTCTCTGCCTGGGCCCCGAATGCCAACGACACCAACAGCTTCTACAGCCGCGTGATCCCGGGCAAGGACCAGGCCATCATCGGCTACAAGGCGCCGCTGGTTGACGTCGCTGCCGGCCAGCAGGCCGAAGTGAGCGGCAAGCTGTGGATCGGTCCCAAGCTGCAGGATCAGATGGCCAAGGTGGCAAACCACCTGGATCTGACTGTCGACTATGGCTGGCTCTGGTTCATCGCCCAACCGCTGCACTGGCTGCTGACCGTGTTCCACGGTTTCGTCCAGAACTGGGGTCTGGCCATCATCATGCTGACCCTGCTGGTGCGCGGCATCATGTTCCCGCTGACCAAGGCCCAGTACACCTCCATGGCCAAGATGCGCATGCTCCAGCCCAAGCTGGCTGCGCTCAAGGAACGCTTCGGTGACGATCGCCAGAAGATGTCCCAGGGCATGATGGAGCTGTACAAGAAGGAGAAGGTCAACCCGCTGGGCGGCTGCCTGCCCATCCTGGTACAGATGCCCATCTTCATCGCTCTCTACTGGGCACTGATGGAGTCTGTCGAGCTGCGCCACGCGCCGTTCGCCCTGTGGATCACCGACCTGTCGGTGAAGGACCCCTTCTTCGTGCTGCCAATCCTCATGGGTGCCTCCATGTGGTATCTGCAGAAGATGAGCCCGACCACCATCACGGACCCGATGCAGCAGAAGGTGATGCAGTTCATGCCGATCATCTTCACCTTCATGTTCCTCTGGTTCCCGGCAGGTCTGACTCTGTACTGGCTGGTGAGCAACGTCATCTCCATCATCCAGCAGACCATCATCTATCGTCAGCTGGAGAAGAAAGGCCTGCACTCACGCAACTGATGCGCAGCCCATCTTTCCTGATGACAAAAGAGGCGGCCTTCGGGCCGCCTTTTTTATTACAATGTCCCCCACCCTCTTACTCATTCAGCCAACCAGCGAGTCAAGCAAGATGACAACAGATACCATCGTGGCCCAGGCCACCGCCCCCGGCCGTGGCGGCGTCGGCATAGTCCGCGTCTCCGGCCCTGCCGCCGAGCGGGTCGCCGAGATAGTGCTCGGCAAGCTCCCCAGGGTGCGTTATGCCGAATATCTGCCGTTCAGGGACGAGCAGGGCCAGGCGCTGGATCAGGGCATCGCCCTGCTGTTCAAGGCCCCCAACAGCTTCACTGGCGAAGACGTGCTGGAGCTGCAGGGCCATGGTGGCCCCGTCATTCTCGACATGCTGATCCGCCGCATCCTGCAGATCGACGGCATCCGCCCCGCCCGCCCGGGCGAGTTCAGCGAGCGCGCCTTCCTCAACGACAAGCTGGATCTGGCCCAGGCCGAGGCCATCGCCGATCTCATCGAAGCCTCCAGCGAGCAGGCCGCCCGCAGCGCCATGCACTCCCTCCAGGGGCAGTTCTCCGGCAAGGTTCAACAGCTGGTGGAGAGCCTCACTCGGCTGCGCATCTATGTGGAAGCGGCCATCGACTTCCCGGATGAAGAGATCGACTTTCTCTCCGACGGCAAGGTGGCGGGTGACCTCTACGCCATCATGTCCGAGCTGGATGACGTACGCGGCGAGGCCAAGCAGGGTGCCCTGCTGCGAGAGGGGATGAAGGTGGTGATCGCCGGTCGTCCAAACGCCGGCAAATCGAGCCTGCTCAACGCCCTCGCAGGCCGCGAGTCCGCCATCGTCACCGAGATCGCCGGTACCACCCGCGACGTGCTGCGCGAGCACATCCATCTGGATGGCATGCCGCTGCACATCATCGACACCGCGGGCCTGCGCGATACCCAGGACAAGGTGGAACAGATCGGCATCGAGCGCGCCTGGGCCGAGATCGAACAGGCCGACCGGGTGCTGTTCATGGTGGACGGCACCACCACGGATGCCGTCGACCCCCACGACATCTGGCCGGAATTCGTTGATCGGTTGCCAAAAAACATCGGCCTCACCGTGGTGCGCAACAAGGCGGACCTGACCGGCGAGGATCTGGCACCGAGCCAGGAGCAGGGCCATGCCGTCTATCGCATCTCCGCCAAGACCGAACTGGGGCTGCCCGCCCTGCGCGAGCACCTGAAAGCCTGCATGGGCTTCCAGGGCAACACCGAAGGGGGCTTCATGGCCCGCCGCCGCCACCTGGACGCCCTGGAGCGCGCCGCCGAGCGGCTGCTGGTGGCCAGGGAGCAGCTTGAGGTCTATGTGGCTGGCGAACTGGTGGCCGAGGAGCTGCGCCTGGCCCAGGAGTCCCTGTCCGAAATCACGGGCGAGTTCAGCTCCGACGATCTGCTGGGCCGCATCTTCTCCAGCTTCTGCATCGGGAAGTAATGTGGTGAAAAATCAGCAATAAAAAGCAGCCAGTGAGAACATAAGCAATTGTAAATATTGGATTTTGTTTTTTTCTGGCTATTCTTGCCTGATCTTGTTTCGTGAGAATTTACCCCGAGAGTACCCCGAAGTAACCTCTTGGGGTACTTTTGGGGGACACTTATGAAGATCAGCATCGAATACCGCGCACCGGACGCCGAAGGCAAGCGCGCTCTGCGCCTAACCTACTACGCCGGCTCCTACCTTGACCCAACCACGGGCATCCGCAAGCACAAACGCAGCAGAGAGACCCTGGATCTCTTCCTGTACGACAAGCCGCGTACCCCAGCACAGCGGCTCCACAACAAAGAAACCCAGCGAGCAGCCGAAGCCATCCGCGCCAAGCGACTCTTCGAGTACGAGACTGGTAAACACCATCTGGATTTCTCGAATGCCTACAAGGCCAGCTTCTTCGAGTGAAGCGCCCCTGGTTTTCTAGACACTTTGTTGCTGAAAAATAAACTGCCTTTCAAACTCTACCGGCGACAGCCCATCATTGGAACCATGACGCCTGATTGGGTTGTAAAACATCTCGATATAATCAAACACATCGCTGCGGGCTTCGTCTCTTGTCGCGTAAATCCTGCGCTTGATCCGCTCCCGTTTGAGCAACTGAAAGAAGCTCTCGGCGACCGCGTTGTCGTGACAGTTACCCCGTCGGCTCATGCTGCAACTCAGGTTGTGGGCCTTCAGAAAGTCTTGCCATTCACCACCGGTAAACTGGCTGCCCTGATCCGAATGCACCAGTACCGGCTGCTTGGGTTTGCGCCGCCAGACGGCCATCAATAACGCATCAACCGCCAAGTCTGCCGTCATGCGTGACTTCATCGCCCAGCCGACGATCTGGCGAGAGAACAGGTCGAGCACCACCGCCAGGTACAGCCACCCTTCTTGAGTGCGAATGTAGGTAATGTCAGTCACCCAGGTGATGTTGGGGGCTGGCACCTTAAACTGACGTGCCAGCGTGTTTGGGGCAGCTTGCGTGCTCTTGCCTCCATAATGCCCCTTGCGGCGTTGATAGCCCGTTTGCGAACGCAGTCCCTCCCGCTTCATTAATTTGGCCACACGGTGCTTGCCGCAGGCTTCCCCTGCGCCACGAAAGTCGCGATGGATCTTGCGATAACCGTAGACAGCACCACTTTCCAGCCAGGATTGCTTGACCAATCCGGTCAGTCGTTCGTCCTCCTGCTGTCGTGGCGATGTGGGCTGTTTCAACCACGCGTAGAAGCCACTTCGGTGAACCCCCAGGGTCTGGCACAGGGTAACGACACTGTACCGGTCGAGTCGGGAGGTTATGAACGCGTACCTTTCCTTGACTCGCTGGCAAAGTACGCGGCGGCCTCCTTTAGAATATTGCGCTCCTCGGTGACCTGGCGCAGTTCAGTTTTCAGGCGGCGGATCTCGGCTTGCAAGGCAGACTCTTCTATCTGCTGGTCAGCAGGCTTACCGTACTGCTTGAGCCATGCATACAGGCTGTGGCTGGATACCCCGATGGCACGTGCAACGTCAGCCACCGGCCGCCCGCGCTCGGTGATTTGTTTAACGGCTTCGATTTTGAATGTTTCTGGATAACGCTGACGGGTCATAACACCTCCAATAGTTGCCTCATTTTAAGGCTGTGAGGTGTCTAGGGAACTGGGGGCGATTCAATCGGCGCTTTGCGCACCAGCTTGTCGCGCTACCAGGCCGAGCTGTCAGAAATCCGGGCAATTCTGGCGCTGCGCACCCTTTCCAATCTGGAGTACCGCGCCGCCGAGCGAATCCTGCAGGTTTCTATCGAAGCGAGTATTGGCGTGGCAAAACACTGGGCCAAAACGCTGGCAGGCCATACCCCACAGGATGCCTATCAGGCATTCGAGTTCCTTGTCCTACGTGGTGAGCTATGCCCCGACACTCTGATCTGTTGGAGCAAGCTCATTGGCCTTCGCAATACGCTGGTGCACGACTATCTGAATATTGACCCCCGAGATAATTCTCAGTGTGATTACTCCTGGCTATAGCGACCAACTGTTTATGTTTGCAGAGCAAGGTCTCGACTGGTTGGCTGCCCATATTGATTGAAACTTCGACATCATCTCCCCCCGTTTGCTGTTCTCTTACCCGCTATAGGGGATAAATGTTAGATACCGCCTACAGCGTGTAAGTTACATTTACCTCCTATAACAGGTAAATATTGATATACCTGCCATAGCGTGTAAATTGGAAGAAGGCACGCTACCAGGTTGTCGAATCATGAAAGTAACCAGCGCCAAGCAGCTGAGCGCCTGTATCAAGGATGCCAGGCTTTCTCAAAAGCTCTCTCAAGGCAAAGTGGCCGAGAAAGTGGGGATTAGGCAAGACACAGTCTCCAGCTTCGAGCTCAATCCTGAGTCCACCAAGCTGGAAACCCTGTTCAAGATCCTCGCAGCACTCGAATTGTCAGTGGATATCAAACCCCGCAATGAGTCATCCGAGAGTCCGGCATCGGGCTGGAAGGAGGAGTGGTAATGGCCAATCTGGCTGTCTACATGAACGGCTATCGGGTAGGCACATTCACCAAAACTACCAGCGGTGCCCATCAGTTTCAGTACCATGAGTCATGGCTAGCACAACCGGGCAGCCGTCCGATCTCACTCTCCATGCCATTGCGCCATCAGGCCTACCGGGGCGATGAAGCCTATAACTTCTTCGACAACCTGCTGCCAGATAATACGGAGGTGAGGAACAGGGTTGTAGCACGCTATCAAGCGGCATCAACTCAGCCCTTCGATCTGCTCAGTTGCATTGGCCAGGATAGCGTAGGGGCATTACAGCTGGTTACCGAAGGACACGATGTTCCAGATGTCAGGCGAATCGACTACAAGGCCCTTTCCGATGACGAGCTCAAGCAGATCCTGACCAGCTACAAATCAGGAATCCCTTTGGGGATGGTCAGGGAACAAGAGGAGTTTCGGATCTCTATCGCCGGGGTGCAAGAAAAGACTGCGCTGCTCTATCTCGATGGCCTTTGGTACCTGCCACTCAACGCAACGCCGACAACCCACATTATCAAACTCCCTATCGGCAAGATTGAAAGCCACTCCTACTCGATAGACCTCTCCCAGAGCGTAGAAAACGAATATCTCTGCACTCTGATTGCCAAGGAGTTTGGTCTACCCGTACCTCACTGCTTCATGATGCAGGTTGGCCAGGTCAAAGCACTGGCTGTTGAACGCTTCGACAGACGTTACGCTGCCGATCGCAGTTGGATAATGCGCCTTCCCCAAGAAGATTTCTGTCAGGTATTGAATGTTCCGTCAGCACGGAAATACGAGAGCCATGGAGGACCAGGGATCACTGACATCATGGAAACCTTGCTGGGCTCTGCGACACCAGAACAGGATCGCTACCTGTTCATGAAATCTCAGGTCCTGTTCTGGCTGCTGGCAGCCACCGATGGCCATGCAAAGAACTTCTCGGTCTTTATTGAACCGGAAGGGCGTTTTCGCCTGACCCCTTTTTACGACATCCTATCTGTCTATCCAGTGTTTGGCGGCCGAGGCCTCAACCGAAGGGACGCCAAGCTCGCTATGGGCCTAGCAAGCAGCAAGGGAAAGAAGTACTCCATTGAGCAGATATTCCCGCGTCATTTCTTCCAAACGGCAAAAACTGTGGGATTTGAGCGTTCTGCTATGGAAGAGATCCTGACAGAACTGGCCAACTCCGTTGATGATGTTATTGAGCGCGTTACCCAGCAATTGCCAGCAGACTTCCCCGATACCATCAGCAGCACCATTCTAGAGGGCCTAAAAGCCCGCTCAGCCAGGCTGATAAAGGGTTGGGATTAAATTGGCGGTATGTGGGATGACTGCACGGTTAGCCAAACTACCTATGGGAAACTTGCACGGTTCGAAGAGTAAAGCGGCTTTCCAGGCACCGGACGATGCTATAGTCGGTTCAAAATATGTTCAAAACTCACCTAAAAGGCGGCTTTGACTGCGTGTGGTGGCATCGCGTTGATTCATATGGGAAGGCTGCACGATCGAGAATGGACTATGTGGGAACGCTGCACGATGACAGAAACCCGTGAGCGGCCTCTCAATATGCTGTTTTAGTTACTTTTACCCCAAGTGGCCCCCGAAAAGTCACTAACATATTGAAGATAATAAATTATTTACATTCTGCATCGGCAAGTAAATCCGCAGAGCAGGCAATGAAAAGCCCGGGTTCATCCCGGGCTTTTTTGTGCGCTTTTCATCCACCAACCTAGAGGCGGCGCAGGCACCACATGAAGTAAGCGCCCCCTAACAGGGTGGAGACCAGACCGACGGGCACCTCCTGGGGAAAAAGGATCTGCTGGCCGATCCAGTCCGCCGACACCATCAGCAAAGCACCACAGCCTGCGGCGCCGAGCAGGTGCCAGCGCGCCCTCACCAGCCCCATCAATCTGGCCAGGTGCGGCGCCAGCAGACCGGCAAAGGAGAGCGGGCCTATCACCATGGTGGCACTGGCGGTGAGCACGGCCACCAGCAGCAGGATGGTGAGCTGGGCACGGCCGAGATGGATCCCCAGAGCCGTCGCTACCGCAGGCCCCATGGGCATGAGATCGAGCCAGCGGCTCACCAGCAGGCAAGCTGCCAGCATCAGCAGCGCCAACACCACCAGGGCAAGGGCCACCGGCTGGGTGACGTAATAGGTGGAGCCGGACATCCAGGAGAGCAGTTGCTGCACCCGCAGGTCGCCGTTGGCCAGGGCGATGGCCTGCAACGGCTCGAACAGCGCCGTGATGGCGATGCCAGACAGCAGTATCCGCTCCGGCTGGAAGCCGTTGCGCCGGTTGATAAGTACCAGCAACAACAGGCAGGCGAAGGCGCCCACCAGCCCCCCCAGCAGCATCATGGGCAGCGGCAAGGCGGGCAGCAACAGGGCCGCCGCAATCACCCCCATGAAGGTGCCACCGCTCACCCCCAGCAGCTCGGGGCTCGCCATGGGGTTGTTGCTGACTCGCTGCAACAGGGTGCCAGCCAGCGCCAGCAACACGCCTGCGGCACCCGCTGCCAGCGTACGCGGCAAGCGCCACTCCAGTTGGGCCTGCCACCGCAGCCAGCTCGGCCAACCCCAGCCGCCCATCCCCTGCCCAAACAACAGGGAGGCGATCACCGCCGCAGCCAGCCCCAACACCATCAGGCCGACAAGGCGGGTCGGCGCCGGATGGCGGGCCAACTGCAGGGAGGAGTTTGCCTTAGGCGCACTCTGCTTGATACCAAGACGCGGGATCAGCCAGAGCAGCAGCGGCGCCCCCAACAGGGCCGTCATGGCGCCGGTCGGGATCAGCACAGGCCAGAACCAGCTCAGGGTCTGCAGCAGCAGATCGGTGGCCGCCAGCAACAGGGCGCCGAGGATGGGTGCCCACAGCAGCCGCTGGGCCAGTTTTCTGACCCCCAGCAGCCGCACCATGGCGGGCGCCGCCAGCCCGATAAAACCGATCAGCCCCACCACGCTCACCACGCAGGCGGTGACGAACACGGCGAGACCCAAACCAGCCAAGCGCAAATGTTTGAGGGATACCCCCAGGCTGCGAGCGCTGGCATCGTCCAGCTCCAGCACTGCCAGCGGGCGCACCAGCACCACCGCCAGCATCGCGGCCAGCAGCAACCGTGGCAGCAGATAGCCGACGCCGCTCCAGCTGTTCTGGGCCAGAGATCCGCTCCCCCACACCAGCAACCCTTTGAGCTCCTCCTGGAAGAACAGCAGCAATCCCATGCTGATGGCGGCCAGATAGAGGTTGATCACCAGCCCTGCAAAGACGATGACCACGGGATTGAGCTGACGGCGCCAAGCCAGGGCGAAGACCAGCCCCATGGCCAGGCTTCCCCCGGCCATGGCGATCCACTCCCGCCCGATCAGCAGCCAGGAGGGGGCGAGCAGGGTCACCATCATCAGCGCCAGCTGGGCGCCGGAGGCCACCCCCAGGGTGGTGGGCGAGGCCAGGGGATTGCGCAGCACCTGCTGCATCAGGGTACCGGCGAGCCCGAGGGCGGCACCGGCCAGCAGACAGATGGCAAGGCGCGGCAGCCAGCTGAAATGGACCACCGCCTGGCGAGCATCGTCCAGCTCGGGGGAGAACAGGGCCTGCCACCAGAGCGCCCCCGGCAGTTGACGCGACAGCTCGGCGCAAGCCAGCCCCAGTGTCAGCACCAACAGGCAGAGACCCGGGCGCAGCAGGGGCGAAGAAAGAGAAGAGCTCATTGATTTGATCCCCCGGTTGCTCTGTGGACAGCCTGCTCCCGCAAGGCACCGTCCAGCAGGGTGGCGAAGCGGCGGGCCGCCAATATGCCACCAAAACTCCATGTCGCAGGCAGATGGATCACTGGATTGTTCTGTACCAGCGGGAGATGCTGCCACAATCCAGGCTCCTGAAGTTTTTCACCAACTCCTACGGGCACGGGGTCCACCACCACCAGCCTGGCATCCGGCATCCCGAGAAACTGCTCCAGGCTCGCGACCGAGAATCCCCAGGCATTGGTCTCTCCCTGCCAGGCGTTGCGAAGGCCGAGGCGCTGCATCACTGCCTCGAACAGGCTGCCACGGCCAAACACCCGCACATGGCGCTCATCGATGAACTGCACCACCAGCAAGGGGGGCAGATCGGCGGGCTGCGCCGCCTGCATCTGTGCCAGATCCTGCTCCAGTGCGGCGAGCTGGCGTTCGGCCTCCGCCTCTTTGTTGACCAGGGCAGCTATGGTCAGGGTCGCTTCCCGCAGTCGCTGCCACAGATCGGTGCCCGGTTCATACAGGGCGATGGAGTGCACCGGCGCGATGCGGGAGAGAGTCGGCGCCAGGGGGGCCGCCAGCGGCGAGATGAGAATAAGATCCGGTTTGAGCTCCGCCAACAGTTCCCGGTTGGGCTGGGCACGCAGCCCGATATCGATCACCCCGGCAGGAAGCTGGGGTTCACCGACCCAGGCGCGATAGGGGGCCACATCCCCCACCGCCATCGGGGTGACCCCCAGAGCCAGCAGGGTCTCGGCTATGGTCCAGTCCACTGTGGCGATGCGAGGCGTGGCGCTGGTGGCGTCGGTGGCGGTGACAAGCTGCCCGGCCTCCCCTGCCAGGGGCAGCAGCAGACTGAGCAGACAGGGCGCCATCTTCAATAAACGGTTCAAGAGCGGTCCCCGGTCAGACGATGGCGATGGCGTGGTCATGGGCCGGATGGCGAATGACCTCCATGGGGATGCCATAGATGGCGTTCAGGGTCTCCCCTGTCATGATCTGTTCGGGCTCGCCGTGGGTCAGCAGACGGCCGGAGTGCAGCGCCACCAGCCGATCGCAGAAACGGGAGGCCATGTTGATGTCGTGAATGACGATGATGACCCCGAGGTTGAGCTGGCGGCTGAGCTGCTTGACGAGCGTGAGCACCTCCACCTGATGGGCCACGTCCAGGGCGGCCAGCGGCTCGTCCAGCAGGATGAAACGGCTCTCCTGAGCCAGCAGCATGGCGAGCCAGACTCGCCCCCGCTCACCGCCGGAGAGGGTATCCACCAGCCGATCGGCAAAGCGTTCGGTGTGGGTCAGGGCGATGGCACGCTCCACCTGACGGTGATCTTCCGCTCCCATCCGGCCCAGCAGTCCGCGCCAGGGGTAGCGCCCCATCTCCACCAGTTCGCGGCCGAGCAGGTTTTCGGCACTCGGCAGGTGCTGGGGCAGATAGGCCACCTGACGGGCAAACTCCCGGTGGCCCCAGGCAGACAACGGCTGGTCATCGAACAGGATCTCCCCGCCGCTGTGGGGTTGCTGGCGCGCCAGCAGCTTGATCAGGGTCGATTTGCCCGACCCGTTGTGGCCGATGAGGCCATAGACCCGACCTTGCTCGAAGCGAAGGCTGGTGGGGTGCAGCAGCGTGCGGTCATTGACCGCGAAGCTGGCGGATTTCATCTCGAACATAAGCAATTCCTGTGCTGGCTTGCTGCCAGTCTCATCGGTGCCAGCATCAGGCCGGCACCTTGCCATCCAGATGGGCGACCGCATCCCGGCTCACCTGCTCGCGCTGCTCGCCGGTCAGTTCGGTGAGACGGCCCTGGCGCATCTCCAGCAGGCGATCGGCCAGAGAGAAGTAGTGATCGTCGTGGCTGATGGCGATCACCGTCTTGCCCATCTCCTTGAGGCGCGGCAACAGCACCTGATAGAAGATGCGGCGGAACTGGGGATCCTGATCCGCGGCCCACTCGTCGAACAGCATCACCTCCCGCTGCTCTGCAAGGGCCAGCAGCAGGGCGACCCGCTTGCGCTGGCCCTGGGAGAGGTCGATATCGGCGATGAAGCCATCCTTGATGGTAAGCTTGCTGCCCATCTGCAACCGCTCAAGCCACTCGGCGACCAGCGCCTCTTTCGGCTCGGGCCCCAGCAAATGCTGGAACAGGTGGTAGTCGGTGAAGATGGCGGAGAAGAGCCCCAGATAGCCGTTGCGATCGGTGACCGGCTCCCCATCCAGCAGGATCCGGCCAGAGACCGGTTGATAGAGCCCGGTCAGCAGCATGGCCAGGGTCGACTTGCCGGAGCCATTGCCACCGATGAGGAATATCTGCTCCCCCCGCTCGATCACCAGATTGATGGGGCCCACGGAGAAACCGCCCTCCCCCTGGTAGTGAAAGCTCACCTGCTCCAGCTCGATGCGCTGCCAGGGGCGAGGCGCAGGCGGCAACGGGAACGCCTCGTCCGGCTCCGCCAGATTGAGGGCAGCTATCTTGTCGAATGCCACCTGGGCGGCGATCAGGGTCGGCAAGGCTCCGATCCCTTGTAGCAAGGGAGTGCGCAGGAACAGCAGGGTCAGGGCGAAGGTGGCGGCCACATTGGTGTTGGCCCAGCCCAGCCCGTTGGCCAGGAAGAAGACCAGGCCGATGGCACCCAGCATCATGATGTTCGACCAGTTCACCGCGCTCAGGTGGTAGGTATCGGCGCGGATGATCTGCTCCCGGTAGTCCCGGGCATTCTGCTCATAGAGCTGGTGGTAGACGAAGTGGGCACGCTCGCGGTTGAGCGCCAGCTCCTTGCACCCGGCGATGATGGACTGGTAGTTCTGGTAGAGCCTGTCTTCGGCCTGGCGCATGTGCGCCAGGTGGCGATAGACCCGGTTCACCAGCAGCCAGCCCACCACCATGGTCACGGTGACCCAGAGGGCGGTAACACCGAGCAAGGCGGGAGAGAGCAGGCCAAGGTAGATGATGGAGCCCAGGGTGAGCACCAGACCCTGTACCAGTTCCGGCAGGCGCACGAAGGCGATGGTGATCTGACCGATGTCGCTGGAAAGGGAGGCCAGGAGCGGCCCCTGCCCTATTTGACGCAGACGGGCGACGTCGGTATCCAGCAGTTGCTTGAGCAGGCGGCCACGCAACCGGTAGACGAAATGGTGACCCAGGGTGGTCAGGGCCAGTTGGGATCCGAGCGTGATCACCAGCAGCAGCAAGACCAGGCCGACAAGCTGACCCAGGATCGGCAGCGGATCCCCGACTGATTCGATAAGTGATTGATTGATGAAGGCAATGACGCCTATCCCGCTGACAGCACTCAGCAGGCTGAGCAGGGTAATGGCGATGAAGGGCCAACGGTATTGGCGATAAACCAGTGACAAGAGTTCCATGACAGGCCTGTAGATGAATGGAAGGAGGGCGGGAGCCTTCGCCCCCGCCCGGCCTGTCGCTTACCAGCGGTAGTTGACGGTGCCGACTATGCTGCGCGGCTCGCCGTAGTAGCAGTAGTAGTCGCAGCTCGCCACATAGGTGTCGTTCAGCAGGTTGTTGACGTTGATCTGGGCACGCCAGTTCTTGGCAAAGTCATACCCGATCATCGCATCCCATACAGTGTGTGCCGGTACCTTGGCGGAACCATAGATGGGGGTGTAGTCCGCATTCACCGCGCCGATGCCGACGCTGGAACCCACATAGCGCACGCCGGAACCCAGCTCAAGACCGGATACCGGGCCCTGCTGCACCTTATAGTTGCCCCAGAAGGAGGCCTGGTGGCGCGGGATCAGGCTCGCACGACGATCGCCGTTGCCGGTGTCGTTGGTCTTGGCATCGGTATAGGTATAGGCAGCGGTCAGGCGCAACGCCTCGGTGGCCTGCACGCTCCCTTCCAGCTCGACCCCCTGGGAGGTCACTTCACCGGCCTGGGTCTGCTGGCCGGAGCCGGTAGAGACCAGGGAGTTGGTCTGCTCCAGATCGAACAGCGCCAGGTTGATGTAGCCATCGAGGAAGCTGGGTGCGTACTTGATCCCGGTCTCGTAGAGCTTGCCTTCCAGCGGCTTGTAGGAATTGCCGGTGTTGGGGTCTATCCCCGGCAGCACTTCGAAGGATTCCGCATAGGCGAAGTAAGGGGAGAGACCGTTGTCGGCCAGGTACATCAGGCTGCCGGAGAGAGAGAGGTTGTCGTCGTACTGTTTCTCGTTCTTGCTCTTGGCTTCGCTGATGTTGTGGGTTTCCACGTAATCGAAACGACCGCCCGCGGTCAGCAGCCAGCGATCATCCCAGCGGATCTGGTGCTGGGCATAGAGGCCGCTCTGGCCCTTGGTGCTCTTCTGGTGGGTCGCGGTGGATTCATCAAAACCGGGGAAACCGCTGTAATCCGGGTTCATGGTGTTGATGGCGCCCATGCCATAGTTGTCGGCTTCCTGGCCTTCATTGACATGGCGCTGCAGATCCACCCCCAGCAGCAGGGTCTGCTCCGTGCTGTCGGTGTTCCAGTAGCCCACCATCTGGTTGTCCATGGTAGCGCTCTTGGTATCCCCATCCCGGTAGACCAGGCCGCGGTAGGCGGTGGTGCCTTCATAGGTCGGGAAGATATAGGTCTGGCGCAGCAGCAGATCGTTGTAGTTGAAGCGAACGTTCTGCTTGAACTCCCAGGTCTGGTTGAGCTGGTGGGCCAGCTCGTACCCGGCGGAGATCTGGGTATTGCGATTGCGATCGTAATCCGGCTGGCTCAGGTTGGTGGAGGGATCGATCTGGCCGCCGGAGGTATTCAGGGTGCCGTAAACCGGGAAGAAGCCGTTGGTCGGCACCCCTTCATCGTGCTTGAAGCTGGAAAGCAGCGTCAGCGTGGTGCGATCCGAAATATCCAGGGTCACGCTCGGCGCCAGATAGGCGCGCTCGTTGTAGGTGCCATCCAGCACGCCGTCCCGCTCGTTGTAGAGGGCCACCAGACGATAACGGCTGTTGTCGGTAAGGGTGTCGGAGACATCCACCCCGACCTGGCGCAGATCCCGGTTGCCCAGTTGCAGGTTCACCAGTCCCTGCGGGGTCGCGGTCGGACGCTTGCTGATGGCGTTGATGACGCCTCCGGGAGGGGCTTCGCCATACAGAATGGAGGCCGGGCCTTTGAGCACTTCCACGCTCTCAAGGCCGAAGGGCTCCGGGGTCCAGACATAGTAACCGGTGCTGAACAGGCGGTTGCCATCCAGGTAAGAAGCCGCATCGAAGCCGCGCACCTTGAACCAGTCAGCATCCGTGTCCGAACCATAGGACTGGGACAGGACGCCGGAGCGATAGCGCAGGGACTCGTCTAGCTTGAGTACGGCGTGCTGGTCCAGCTCTTCGCGATTGACCACGGAGACGGCACGGGGGGTCTCTGCCATGGGGACCTCGACCTTCATGGCGGTCCCGGTAACGACCATGGTTTCGCCCGCCTTGGGCAACTCTTTATCCGCCTGTTCCGCCGCCAACACGGGCAGGGACGCCAGCAGACAGGAGAGCGGCAGCAGCTGTACGCCTCTCTTTCGCATCACGGCATTCGGGGTATTTTTTTGCGCAATCATATAAGTGTCTCAAATATCAATAAGTTATGTTTGATTTCTTATTATGGGTGCCCAATTGGACCGGTCAGCCCGGCGCCTCAGGCGAATAAAGCAGCGCCATGCTACTACAGGTGCCGTGATCGAATCGATTCAATAATTGCTAATCATTTGCATCTGCATTGTTAATTAATGTTTTGAAGTGTCGTTTGACAACGAAAGGTGCGATGAGGTCGCAACAGGCGGAAAGAAGGCGCCACGACGGCCACGAGACCGGTTTTGGCTGCAAAAAAGTGGACAGGATCCTTATCCCCAAGCTTTATCCATATTTATCCACATGCTTTGGCGGTAAGATCCCCCCTCTTCACTTTTTCGATGACATCAGGATCCATTCCATGGCCAAACTCAACCTCGTCGTCGGCTCCATGCTGGGGGCCTCCGAATATGTCGCAGATCATGTGGTCGGCCTGCTTGAACAGGCGGGCCACCAGGCGGAGATCCACAACCCCGCCAGCCTGGCCAGGATCCTGACCGAGCCAGAAGCCATCGTGCTGGTGGTCACTTCCACCCATGGAGCGGGGGACGTACCCGACAATCTGCAGCCCTTTGCCCGGGATCTTGCCGAACAGCAGCCGGATCTCGCCGCCTTCAAGTACGGAGTGATCGCCCTGGGGGATCGCAGCTATGACACCTTCTGCCAGGGCGGCAAGACGCTGGATCGGCTGCTGGCCGGGTGCGGTGCCAGCCGACTGGGGGATCTCCTGGAAATAGACGTGACCCAGCACGAGATCCCCGAAGATGCCGCAGAAACCTGGATCCACGACTGGATGACCTTGATCGGCTGATCAGGACCAGGGAGATCCGGTCACGACCCCCGATCTCCCTGGTTATCCCCAGATCCCTATCCACCAGGTTATTAACAGGTGGATCCGGATAAGTTTTTCCCGAGAGCTCCCCACATGAGCTCGGATAATTGTGTATAACTTAGGTGCTAAGCTCTGCAAAACCTATAGTTATTCATGTATTAGATCTTGTCGACCATGTATCTGTGTATAAAAACCCATGTTATCCCCCCGTTCGCCCCCTCTGGATCCAAGCTTTTCCACAAGCAGCGATCGACCTTAACCGAATGATCTTTATGATCAAAAATGCCTTATCAACAGAAGTCGCGGATCCTAATAAAAGATCCAATAAAAGATCGATCTAAAGATCCTTAAGATCTATTTAACCGATCCCTGATCCATACTGATCCTGAAGTAGACGTTCCCCTCCGGATGCTAAACAGATAGAATGATCCGCCCTTCAGACCAGGCAAACAAAGATCTTCAGGCGTGCAGATCAAGGTGATCCCCAATGCAATACCATGAACAATTTGATGTGATCGTCGTCGGTGGCGGTCATGCAGGAACCGAAGCAGCAACAGCGGCAGCCCGTATGGGTCTCAATACCCTGTTGCTCACCCACAACATAGATACGCTGGGGCATATGTCCTGCAATCCGGCGATCGGCGGGATCGGCAAGGGACACCTGGTCAAGGAAGTCGACGCCCTTGGCGGGATCATGGCGCAGGCCATCGATCTCGGCGGGATCCAGTTCCGCACGCTCAACTCTTCCAAGGGCCCTGCGGTGCGGGCTACTCGTGCCCAGGCTGATCGCCTGCTGTACAAGGCTGTGGTGCGTCAGACCCTGGAGAACTACCCGAACCTGAAGATCTTCCAGCAGGCCTGTGACGATCTGGTCATGGACGGGGATCGCGTCGCCGGGGTCGTTACCCAGAGCGGGATCCGCATCAGCGGCAAGACGGTCGTACTGACCGTTGGCACCTTCCTCAATGGTCTGATCCACATCGGCATGGAGAACTACAAAGGGGGTCGCGCCGGGGATCCTCCCTCGATTGCCCTCGCCCAGCGCCTGCGTGAAATGCCGCTGCGCATCGATCGCCTCAAGACGGGCACGCCACCACGGATCGATGCACGCACCGTCGATTTTTCCGTGATGCAGCAGCAACATGGTGATGATCCTCGCCCGGTCTTCTCCTTTATCGGCAACGCCAGCCAGCATCCCCGCCAGATGCCTTGCTACGTGACCCATACCAATGAGCAGACCCACGAGGTGATCCGCAACAACCTGGATCGCAGCCCCATGTACGCCGGGGTGATCGAGGGGATAGGCCCGCGCTACTGCCCGTCGATCGAGGACAAGATCACCCGCTTTGCCGACAAGACGGCGCACCAGATCTTTGTCGAACCGGAAGGCCTGACCACCCACGAACTCTACCCGAACGGGATCTCCACCAGCCTGCCGTTCGACGTACAGGTGCAGATCGTCCGCTCGATCCGTGGCTTCGAGAATGCCCATATCACTCGCCCTGGCTACGCCATCGAGTACGATTTCTTCGATCCGCGGGATCTCAAGGCCAACATGGAGAGCAAGTGCATCGAGAACCTCTTCTTCGCCGGCCAGATCAACGGCACCACCGGCTATGAAGAGGCCGCTGCCCAGGGCCTGATGGCCGGTCTGAACGCGGGCTTGCGCGCCCAGGGCAAGGAAGCCTGGCACCCACGCCGGGATCAGGCCTACATGGGCGTGATGATGGACGATCTCTCCACACTGGGGACCCGCGAACCCTATCGCATGTTCACCAGTCGTGCCGAATATCGCCTGCTGCTGCGGGAAGACAATGCGGATCTGCGCCTGACCGCCATCGGCCGCGAGCTGGGTCTGGTGGATGATCATCGCTGGAGCCTGTTCAATGCCAAGGTGGAACAGGTGGAGCAGGAACGTCAGCGCATGCGCTCGACCTGGATCCACCCGCAGCATCCGTCTCTGGAGGCCGTCAACGCCCTGGTCAACACTCCCCTGACCCGGGAGCAGAGCCTGGAAGAGCTGCTGCGTCGCCCCGAGGTGACCTACGATGCCTTGATGGCCATCGAGGGTGTGGGGCCTGCATTGACCGATGCGGCTGCCGCGGATCAGGTGGAGATCCAGATCAAGTACGCCGGTTACATCGAGCGTCAGCACGACGAGGTGGAGAAACAGCTGCGCAACGAAAACACCCTGCTGCCGCTGGACATGAACTACCGCGACGTGAACGGTCTCTCCAACGAGGTGATCGCCAAGCTCAACGATGCCAAGCCAGAGACCATAGGTCAGGCGTCCCGCATCTCCGGCATCACCCCTGCCGCCATCTCCATCTTGCTGGTGCACCTGAAGAAACACGGCCTGCTGCGTAAAACCGCCTGAGGAATTCCCCGTTGGACAACATGCTGCAAAGATTGAACGGCCTGCTCATGCAGGCCGGAATTGTTATCACCGAAACCCAGAAGACCCAGTTGGTGCAGTTGGTCGAGTTGCTGCACAAGTGGAACAAGGCTTACAATCTCACCTCGGTGCGAGATCCGGACGCCATGTTGGTCAAGCATATCCTCGACAGCCTGGTGGTGAGTCCTCACCTGCACGGTGAACGCTTCATCGATGTGGGAACGGGTCCGGGTCTGCCCGGACTGCCGCTGGCCATCATCAATCCGGACAAACAGTTCGTGCTGCTCGACAGCCTGGGCAAGCGGATCAACTTCATCCGCCAGGTGATCCTGGAGCTGGGGTTGACCAATGTGACCCCCGTCAAATCCCGGGTGGAGGAGTATCAACCCGAGACCGGATTTGATGGTGTACTGAGCCGGGCTTTCGCCTCCCTGGAGGACATGCTGAGCTGGTGTCATCATCTGCCGTCACCCGAGGGCAGCTTCCTGGCGCTCAAGGGACAATACCCCGAGCAGGAGCTGGCACAGTTGCCTGACAGCATTCGTCTGGTTGCCACCCACAAGCTGGTGGTGCCGGAACTGGAAGGCGAACGCCATCTGCTGGAGTTTAAAGCCATCCAGCCCGAATAGGGCCGCCGCATTCATTTAGGGGACAGTGTGGGAAAAGTCATTGCCATAGCCAACCAGAAGGGTGGAGTGGGTAAAACCACCACCTGTGTGAATCTGGCCGCCTCCATGGCCGCTACCCGGCGCAAGGTGCTGGTGATCGATCTGGATCCGCAGGGCAATGCCACCATGGGCAGTGGCGTCGACAAGTACGATGTCGAGCGCACCGCCTATGAACTGCTGATCGAAGATGCCCCCATCGGCGAGGTGATCATCCCCGAAACCTCGGGAGGCTATCACCTGATTGCCGCCAATGCCGACGTGACCGCGGCAGAAATCCGCCTGATGGAGTTTTTTGCCCGCGAGATCCGCCTGCGCAACGCCCTGGCCTCGGTCAGGGACAAGTACGACTACGTCTTCATCGATTGCCCGCCTTCTCTCAACATGCTGACGGTGAACGCCATGGCCGCCGCCGACTCCGTGCTGGTGCCCATGCAGTGCGAATACTATGCGCTGGAAGGGCTGACCGCCCTGGTGGACACCATCAGCAAGCTGGCAGCCGTGGTCAATCCGGAGCTGAAGATTGAAGGGGTGCTGCGCACCATGTTCGATCATCGCAACCGGCTGGCCAATGATGTGTCCGATCAGCTGAAACAGCATTTCGGGGACAAGGTCTATCGCACCATCATTCCCCGCAACGTAAGACTGGCGGAGGCGCCGAGCTTTGGCGCGCCAGCCATGCACTATGACAAATCATCGGTGGGGGCCAAGGCCTATCTGGCCCTGGCTGGCGAGATCCTGCGCCGCCAGGAGCAGGAGTCCCAGCCGCTCACCGCAGATCGAGAGAGCATATGACGCCGAAGAAACGTGGGCTGGGCAAGGGGCTGGACGCCCTGCTCAGCACCAGCACGGCCGCCCGCCAGAAACAGGTGATGAGCGACCAGCGCACCGAACAGGCCATGGCCCCGACCAATCAGGGGGAATTGCGCAAGCTGCCGGTGGAGTGGTTGCAGTCCGGCAAATACCAACCGCGCAAGGACATGTCCCAGGATGCGCTGGAGGAGCTGGCCAACTCCATCCGTGCACAAGGGGTGATCCAGCCCATCGTGGTTCGCTCCATCGGTGAAAACCGTTTCGAAATCATTGCTGGTGAACGCCGCTGGCGCGCCTCCCAGCTGGCCCGTCTCGAAGTGGTGCCCTGCCTGGTCAAGGATGTCGCCGACGAGGCGGCCGTCGCCATCGCACTCATCGAGAACATCCAGCGTGAAGATCTCAACGCCATCGAGGAGGCCGTCGCCCTCCAGCGCCTGCTGACGGAGTTCGAACTGACTCACCAGCAGGTTGCCGAGGCGGTAGGCAAGTCCCGCACCACGGTCACCAACCTGCTGCGTCTCAACCAGCTCAACGAGGACGTGAAGCGCTTTGTGGAACACGGCGACCTCGACATGGGGCATGCCCGTGCCCTGCTGGCCCTGAGCGGTCAGGCCCAGTCAGAGCTGGCCAAACTGGTGGCCCAGAAGGGTCTGACAGTGCGAGATACCGAGAAGCTGGTGCAAAAAGCACTGGAACCGGCAAAAACCAGGGTTGAACCCGTCCGCGATCCGCAGTTTGGTTATCTCGAGCGCCAGATTTCTGAAAAAATTGGCAATCAGGTGCAACTTCAGCCGGGCAAGAAAGATAGCGGCAAGTTAGTAATAAGTTACGATAACTTGGCAGATTTGGACCGGGTATTGGGCTATTTTGGCCTGTCAGAATCGTGATTTTTACGCTTTTTGTAGTAATAAAACATCCATTACTTTCGATATGAACATAACCTTAATTTCGCGCGGAAAGCCGCAAAAATTAAGGATTTTTGCCATGTTGCAATAGCCGTCTTCACGGGTATAATTTGACCGGCTTTTCGAGCTGTGAACCTGGGGTCTTCGGATCCCGATTTTTTACAGTTCTGTAATGTTCAGGGGTAGGTTGGTGAAGCAGAAAATAGCCTTGGAAGGTTTGACGCTGGCCTTGGCTATGCTCGTTTGTCAGCTGGTCCTGATCCTGGCGATCGCCACCGTCTGGTTTTATCAGGCGGGAGAGTTCGCCGGACAATCCTCTCTCTACGGAGGGGGGATGTACTGGGTTCCTCAAGCCCTGTTCACGCTCTGGGTTCTGCGCCGCAAGGTGACGAAAGAGAGCGTAGGCCTGGTTTTGCGGGACTTTTATGGTGGGGCAGGGATTAAGCTCATTACTACAACAGGACTTTTCGCCCTGCTGTTTGGCGCCGGGATTGAGGTCGACACCGCCTCGTTCTTCGCCACTTATATCCTCGCCCTCGTTGTACAGTGGATAGTTTCATTCACGCTTAACAACCACTATTAGGAAAACTCATGTCTGCAACCGGAGAAGTCCTGACTCCTCAGGGATATATCTCCCACCACCTGACCCACCTGCAGGTAGGGTCCGGGTTCTGGACGGTGAATATCGATTCCATGATATTTTCCGTCGTGCTAGGCGCCCTGTTTATCTGGTTGTTCCGCAAGGTTGCCGTCAAGGCCACCAGCGGTGTGCCCGGTAAGCTGCAGTGCTTTGTGGAGATGCTGGTCGAGTTTGTGAATGGTAACGTCAAGGACATCTTTCATGGTCGCAACAAGGTCATCGCACCTTTGGCCCTGACGGTGTTCGTGTGGATCTTCCTGATGAACTTCATGGACCTGATCCCCGTTGACTTTATCCCTCACGCTGCACAGTTGATGGGTGTTCCCTATCTGCGTGTGGTTCCCTCTGCTGACGTTAACATCACCATGTCCATGGCTTTGGGCGTGTTCTTCTTGATCCTGTACTACAGCATCAAGGTCAAGGGTATCAGCGGGTTCGTGAAGGAGCTGACGCTTCAGCCTTTCAATCACCCTGCTGCCATCCCGGTTAACTTCATCCTTGAAACCGTCACGTTGATTTCCAAGCCTGTTTCATTGGGTCTGCGACTGTTCGGCAACATGTATGCTGGCGAACTGATCTTCATCCTGATTGCGGGTTTGTTACCCTGGTGGTCACAGTGGATCCTGTCCGTGCCTTGGGCAATCTTCCACATCCTGATCATCACTTTGCAGGCGTTTATCTTCATGGTTCTGACCATCGTCTATCTGTCGATGGCGCAGGAAGACCATGGTTGATGCAACTCAAATAATCCTTTTTATACAATCAATTACATCTAAATAAATGGAGATCCTCATGGAAAACTTGAACATGGACCTGCTGTACATCGCTGCTGCAATGATGATGGGTCTGGCGGCTATCGGCGCCTCCATCGGTATCGGTATCCTGGGTGGCAAGTTCCTGGAAGGTGCAGCTCGTCAACCTGACCTGATCCCTGTTCTGCGTACCCAGTTCTTCATCGTGATGGGTCTGGTGGATGCGATCCCGATGATCGCCGTTGGTCTGGGTCTGTACGTGATGTTTGCGGTTGCCTAAGTCATTACGACTCACGCAGAACCCATTAACTAACTAAAGAGGACATCGGCTGTGAATATCAACGCCACCCTCCTCGGCCAAGCAGTTGCTTTTTTCATCTTCGTAGTGTTTTGCATGAAGTACGTATGGCCGCCGCTGATGGCTGCCATCGAAGCCCGTCAGAAAGAAATCGCTGACGGCCTCTCTTCTGCAGAGCGTGCCAAGAAAGATCTGGAGCTGGCCAAGGCCAACGCCACCGATCAGCTGAAAGAAGCCAAGCTTCAGGCTGCTGAAATCATCGATCAGGCCAACAAACGCAAGGCCCAGATCATTGATGAGGCTGCTGTCGGAGCCCAAGCTGAGCGGGAGAAAATCCTGGCTCAGGGCCGTGCAGAGATCGAAGCTGAACGTCATCGTGCCAAAGAAGAACTGCGCAAGCAGGTTGCTGCTCTTGCCATCGCGGGTGCAGAGAAGATCCTGGCACGCCAAATCGACCAGGCTGCCAACAGCGACATCGTCGACAAACTGGTAGCAGAACTGTAACGGGAACGGGGCTATGTCTGAACTGACTACAATCGCTCGCCCCTACGCCAAGGCTGCTTTCGAGTTTGCCGTTGAGCACAAGGCGGTTGACCAATGGCTGGAGATGCTCGATTTCGCCGCTCAGGTGGCAGAAAACGAGACCATGCACAGCCTGGTAAACGGCTCCGTTGCTGCCGAAGAACTGGCAAAGCTGTTTGTCGGTGTCTGCGGTGAGCAGCTCAACGAGCACGGTCAGAACCTGATCCGGGTGATGGCCGAGAATGGTCGCTTGGGTGTGCTGCCGGCGGTCGTTGCCGAATTCGTCGCGCTCAAGGCTGAACTGGACAAAGAAGTTCAGGCTGACGTGATTTCGGCGATCGAACTGACCGACCAGCAGAAAGCCAATATTCAGGCTTCTCTGGAACAACGTCTCGCGCGCAAAGTGAAGCTGAATTGCAGCACAGATGCGTCCTTGATGGCCGGGGTGCTCATCAAGGCCGGTGATCTCGTTATCGACGGCACGGTCCGCGGTAAGCTGGATCGCATGGCCGATGCGCTGCAATCTTGATTGGGGTATTAGAGCATGCAACTGAATTCCACTGAAATCGCCGAGCTGATCAAGCAGCGCATTGCGCAGTTTGATGTCAAAAGCGAAGCGCGTAACGAAGGTACCATCGTTTCTGTAAGCGACGGTATCATTCGTATCCACGGTCTGGCCGATGCCATGCAGGGTGAGATGATCGAGCTGCCGGGCAACCGCTTCGCTCTGGCATTGAACCTGGAGCGTGACTCCGTTGGTGCCGTAGTAATGGGTCCCTATGCCGATCTGGCCGAAGGGATGAAGGTAAAGGGTACCGGCCGCATTCTGGAAGTGCCGGTCGGTCGTGGTCTGTTGGGCCGGGTGGTCAACACCCTGGGTCAGCCGATCGACGGTAAGGGTCCGGTAGACAACGACGGCTTCTCGCCGATCGAAGTGATCGCCCCGGGCGTTATCGAGCGTAAGTCTGTTGACCAGCCAGTCCAGACCGGTCTGAAAGCCATCGATGCCATGATCCCTATCGGTCGTGGCCAGCGTGAGCTGATCATCGGTGACCGCCAAGTTGGTAAGACCGCCATCGCCATCGACACCATCATCAACCAGAAAGATTCCGGCATTAAGTGCGTCTACGTTGCGATCGGCCAGAAGGCCTCCACCATCGCCAACGTGGTGCGCAAGCTGGAAGAGCACGGCGCCCTGGCCAACACCATCGTGGTCGTGGCTTCTGCCTCCGAAGCGGCTGCTCTGCAGTACCTGGCTCCCTACGCCGGTTGCTCCATGGGCGAGTACTTCCGTGACCGCGGCGAAGACGCACTGATCATCTATGATGACCTGTCCAAGCAGGCCGTTGCCTATCGCCAGATCTCCCTGCTGCTGCGCCGTCCGCCTGGACGTGAAGCTTACCCGGGTGACGTCTTCTATCTGCACTCCCGTCTGCTGGAGCGTGCTGCTCGCGTCAACGCCGAGTACGTAGAGAAGTTCACCAATGGTGCCGTGAAAGGCCAGACCGGTTCCCTGACCGCCCTGCCGATCATCGAAACCCAGGCCGGTGACGTCTCTGCGTTCGTTCCGACCAACGTGATCTCCATCACCGATGGCCAGATCTTCCTGACCTCCCAGCTGTTCAACTCCGGTATTCGTCCGGCGGTTGACCCGGGTATCTCCGTATCCCGTGTGGGCGGTGCTGCTCAGACCAAGATCGTCAAGAAGCTGTCAGGTGGTATCCGTACCGCGCTGGCCCAGTACCGCGAACTGGCGGCATTTGCCCAGTTCTCTTCCGACCTGGACGATGCCACTCGCAAGCAGCTGGATCACGGTCAGAAAGTCACCGAGCTGATGAAGCAGAAGCAGTACTCTCCGATGAGCGTGGCCCAGCAGTCCCTGGTGCTGTTCGCCGCCGAGAAGGGTTATCTCGCCGATGTCGAACTGAGCAAGATCGTCGACTTCGAAGCCGCTCTGCTCTCTTACGCCAATACCCAGCATGCCGAGCTGATGGCTGAAATCAATGCCAAGGCCGACTACAACGACGCGATCGTTGGCAAGCTGACTGCGTTGCTGGATGACTTCAAGGCAACCCAGACCTGGTAAGCGTGTGTGGCAGCGCAAGCTGCCACCTGATGGAGAGAAGAGATGGCCGGCGCAAAAGAGATACGTAACAAGATCGGGAGTGTGAAGAACACTCAGAAGATCACCAGCGCTATGGAAATGGTGGCAGCGAGCAAGATGCGCCGTGCGCAGGAACGCATGTCTGCCAGCCGTCCGTACGCTGAAACCATGCGCAAGGTGATCGGCCATATCGCTCAGGGGAACTTGGAATACAAGCACCCCTACCTCATCGAACGTGAGGTGAAGCGAGTGGGTTACATCGTCGTCTCCACCGACCGTGGCCTGTGTGGTGGTCTGAACATCAATCTGTTCAAGGCTGCCCTCAATGATATGAAGCAATGGAGCGCGAAAGGTGCCAAGGTTGACCTGGCATTGATCGGTAACAAGGCCTCCAACTTCTTTGAACGGCACGGCGCCAAGGTGAAAGCCCACGTCTCCGGACTGGGTGATAACCCGAGCGTCAATGACCTGATCGGTTCAGTGAAGGTCATGCTGAAGGCTTACGACAACGGTGAGATTGACAGGCTGTATCTGGTGTACAACAAGTTCGTCAACACCATGGTTCAGCAACCAAAAGTCGATCAACTGCTGCCTTTGCCCGTAACAGAAGACAGCAAGCTCGCCAAGAAGCACCACTGGGACTACCTCTATGAGCCGGATCCCAAGCAACTGCTGGATACCCTGCTGATTCGCTACGTCGAATCCCAGGTCTACCAGGGTGTGGTAGAAAACTTGGCAAGTGAACAGGCAGCCCGAATGGTTGCCATGCAAGCCGCGACTGACAACGCCGGCAACCTGATTAACGATCTGCAACTGGTATACAACAAGGCCCGTCAGGCCAGTATTACCCAGGAGCTCACAGAGATCGTTTCCGGTGCTGCTGCGGTGTAAGGCAAGGGTTATCAAAGGTTTAGAGGATTTGACATGAGTAACGGTTTCATCGTCCAAATCATCGGCGCTGTGGTGGACATCGAGTTCCCGCAGAATGCCGTGCCCCAGGTGTACGATGCACTGAAGGTTGTCAGCGAAGGCCAAGGCCAGGGTCTGGTACTGGAAGTTCAGCAACAGATCGGCGGCGGCGTCGTGCGTTGCATCACCATGGGTTCCTCCGACGGTCTGCGTCGTGGGTTGGAAGTAGTTAACAGCGGCAAGGCCATCCAGGTACCGGTCGGTACCTCGACCCTGGGCCGTATCATGAACGTACTGGGCGACCCCATCGACGAGAAGGGTCCGATCGGCGAAGAAGAGCGTTGGTCCATCCACCGCGAAGCCCCCAGCTACGAAGATCAGTCCAACAGCACCGAGCTGCTGGAGACCGGCATCAAGGTTATCGACCTGGTATGTCCGTTCGCCAAGGGTGGTAAGGTTGGTCTGTTCGGCGGCGCCGGTGTAGGCAAGACCGTCAACATGATGGAGCTGATCCGTAACATCGCGATCGAGCACAGCGGTTACTCCGTGTTCGCCGGTGTAGGTGAGCGTACCCGTGAGGGTAACGACTTCTACCACGAGATGATGGAGTCCAACGTACTGGACAAAGTATCTCTGGTTTACGGTCAGATGAACGAGCCGCCCGGAAACCGTCTGCGCGTGGCGCTGACCGGCCTGACCATGGCCGAGAAGTTCCGTGACGAAGGTCGTGACGTGCTGTTCTTCGTGGACAACATCTACCGTTACACCCTGGCCGGTACCGAAGTATCCGCACTGCTGGGCCGTATGCCCTCCGCAGTAGGTTACCAGCCGACCCTGGCCGAGGAGATGGGTGTTCTGCAAGAGCGCATCACCTCCACCAAGACCGGTTCCATCACCTCCGTACAGGCCGTTTACGTGCCTGCGGATGACTTGACCGACCCGTCTCCGGCGACCACCTTCGCCCACCTGGATGCGACCGTCGTACTGTCCCGTCAGATCGCGGCACTGGGTATCTACCCGGCCGTTGACCCGCTGGACTCCACCTCCCGTCAGCTGGATCCGCTGGTGGTTGGCAAGGAGCACTACGAGACCGCTCGTGGCGTTCAGACCGTACTGCAGCGCTACAAGGAGCTGAAGGACATCATCGCCATCCTGGGTATGGATGAACTGTCAGAAGAAGACAAACTGACCGTAGCCCGTGCCCGTAAGATCGAGCGTTTCCTGTCCCAGCCGTTTTTCGTGGCCGAAGTATTTACCGGTTCTCCGGGCAAATACGTGCCGCTGAAGGAAACCATCCGTGGCTTCCAGGGCATCCTGAAGGGCGAGTATGACGATCTGCCGGAGCAGGCGTTCTACATGGTTGGCGGCATCGACGAAGTCGTCGAGAAGTCCAAGAAACTGTAAGCCTCGATAGGAGGGCCCATGGCTGAGATGATCTCCTTTCACCTGGATGTGGTGAGCGCCGAAGGAAAACTGTTTTCCGGTCGCGTGCAATCTGCCCAGGTATCAGGCTCCGAAGGTGAGCTGGGTCTCCGCCACGGTCATGCTCCGTTGCTGACTGCCATCAAGCCGGGCCTGGTCCGCTTGATCAAGCAAAATGGTAGCGAAGAGGTGCTGTACATCTCCGGCGGCATGCTGGAAGTACAACCCGAAGCCGTGACCGTGCTGGCCGATACCGCCATTCGCGCAGACGATCTGGATGAGGCGAAAGCCCAGGAAGCCAAGCGTCGTGCCGAAGAGCGGATCAACAGCTCCCATGGTGATATCGACTATGCTCAGGCATCTGCCGAGCTGGCCAAAGCGATGGCCCAGCTGCGGGTTATCGATATCGTCAAAAAGAATTACCGCTAATCACGGTGATGCAAAAAGCGACCTTCGGGTCGCTTTTTTTTTGCCCGTTGGATAGACTCCGCCCAGCATTTCCACCTGTTTCAAAGGCTAGCTATGTCTCTCAATGTCGTGATCCTGGCTGCGGGTAAAGGTACTCGTATGCGTTCTGTTCTCCCCAAGGTGCTGCACCCCGTGGCCAACAAGCCCATGGTCTCCCATGTGATCGATACCGCTCGCCAGATTGGTGCCGAACAGTTGCACCTGGTCTATGGCCACGGTGCCGAGCTGCTCAAGGAGCGGATCGTCGCGGAAGATGTGAACTGGGTGCTGCAGGCCCAGCAACTGGGGACCGGCCATGCCGTCGCCCAGGCCATTCCGTTCTGGCATGACGAAGACGACGTGCTGGTGCTCTACGGCGATACCCCGCTGATCCAGCCCGAGACCCTGCAACGCTTGCTGGCCGCCAAGGCCGACGATGGCATGGCGCTGCTGACCGTGGTACTGGACAACCCGACCGGCTATGGCCGCATCGTGCGGGAACATGGTCAGGTGGTCGGCATTGTCGAGCAGAAGGATGCCAACGCCGAGCAACTTGCCATCCGCGAAGTGAACACCGGCGTGTTGGTGGCCAACGGTGGTCTGCTGCGTAGCTGGCTCTCCCGCCTGGACAACAAGAATGCCCAGGGCGAGTTCTATCTGACTGACGTCATCGCCATGGCCCATGGGGATGGTTGTGCCATCGCCGCCGTCCACCCTGACAGCGCCATGGAAGTGGAAGGGGCCAACAACCGGGTGCAGCTGGCTGCGCTTGAGCGCAGCTACCAGCAGATGCAGGCCGAGAAGCTGATGATCGCCGGCGCCACCCTGATCGATCCGGCCCGTTTCGATCTGCGCGGCACCCTGGAAATCGGGGAGGAGGTGGTGATCGACGTCAACGTCATCATCGAAGGCAAGGTGGTGCTGGGTAATCACGTGCGCATCGGTGCCGGCAGCGTATTGAAGGATTGCGTCATCGGCGACCACACCGAGGTGAAACCCTACTCTGTCATCGAAGGTGCGCAAATTGCCGACCAGTGCTCGGTCGGGCCCTTTACCCGCCTGCGCCCGGGTGCCGTGCTGGAGCAGGATGCCCATGTCGGCAACTTCGTCGAGATGAAGAAGGCCCGGCTGGGGGTGGGCTCGAAGTGCGGTCATCTGACCTATCTGGGGGATGCGGACGTCGGCGCCAAGGTGAACATCGGTGCTGGCACCATCACCTGCAATTACGACGGGGTGAACAAGTTCCAGACCATCATCGAGGACGATGTCTTCGTCGGCTCCGATACCCAGCTGGTGGCGCCGGTGCGGATCGGCAAGGGGGCGACCCTGGGGGCGGGTTCCACCATCACCAAGGATGTGGCGGAAAACGAGCTGGTGATCACCCGGGTGCCCCAGCGCCACATTCCGAACTGGCCCCGTCCGGTCAAGAAGAAGTGATGCCCGATCAATGAAATGCAAACCGGCGCCCGAGGGCGCCGGTTTTTTTGCTTATGGCTGATGGCTGGTGTCACTGGTCGATGGCTGGGGGGCCGCCCATGCGGTGGCGGAGGGACTGTTCTCCATCACCTGATACCAGTCGAGCTTGCGAGTCAGCCCCATGACCAGCGCCAGGGTGGCGAACAGCAGCAGGGCGCCGAGCAACAGGGCTGTCTCCTCGGCCTGCAGCAGCCCGAACAGGATGGCGTAGACCAGCCCCAGCAGGGCGGCGAATCCCATGCCCTGTTTTGGGCCGCCCAGCACATGGCTCAGGTAAAAGCCGTTGAGGGCCACACTGGCCAGGGCGGCAATGAGATAGGCCAAGGTAAAGCCGAGATGCTCGGTCAGCGCCAGCAGCACCAGATAGAAGATGGCCAGCCCCATGCCCACCAGCGCGTACTGGATGGGGTGTACCCGCAGCCCCTTGAGCAGCTCGAACATGAAGAAGCTGATGAAGGTGAGGCCGATGAACAGCAGGGCATATTTGGCGGCCCGCTCGTTCAGCTGATAGTGATCCACCGGTTGCACCAGGCTGACGCTGAATGACGGCAGTTTGGTACCGGCTCCCTTCATCATGCGGTTGAAGCGGCTCTCCATGTCGGTGGCGAACCAGCTGGTCTGCCAGCTTGCCTCGAACCCTTGATCCGCAAGGGTGCGTTCACCGGGCAGAAAGTCGCCGAGAAAATTGGGATGGGGCCAGTTGCCGCTTAGGTGAAACCGGCTGTCCTGTCCGAGCGGCACCACTTCCAGCGCATTCATGCCTTGCAGATCGAGCTCGATGTGAAAGCGGCCATCTTCGTCTGGCAAGGCGTCGAGCGGGGCATGGATCCCCACTCGCCCGTCCCCCAGCTGGGCACCAGGGGCAAACGGGATGCGTTGCTCCCCCCATTGCAGTTCGGGTACGCGGCTGATGCCCCGGGCATCGGAGAGGATCAGGCTGAGATAGGGTTTGCCCGGCACCAGGGCGGGATCCGCCGGGTCGAAGCTCAGGTTCGGGTTGCCGGCCACCAGCCCCTTGTCAGCCAGGCTGGTGGGCATCAGGCCGGAGAGTGAGAGGCGACTGTGATAAATCTGGGCCTGATAGATGCCGAGCTTGCGCGGGGTCACCTCCATGCTGGCCCGCACGTCCAGCCTCTGGGGCAGCAGGTAGCGATAGACCTGCTCCTTGCGCACGAAATGTTTGCCATCCTGCTCGACGGTGACGGCCCGGGTATAGGGCTGTACCAGTACGGGCCCCATCAGGCGCTGGGGCCCGCTGTGGCTGGCCATGATGCTGTGAATGGCCTGACTGCGATAGGCCTGGCGCTCCCGATTCAGCTCCATGATGGCGTGAACCGGGATCATCATCAGCAGGCAGAGCAACAGCAGCAGGGCGATCTTGTGGGTGAAAATCTGTTTGACCATGACACGTCTCCTTGTTGTTGAACGGGAGTGTGCTGGGGTCGCGTGAAGGGAGGATGGGGCAGTGTGAAGTGGTGGTGAAGGGGGATAAAAAAACCGGCGCCAGGCGCCGGTGTTGCTGGCATCAGAGTGTCTTCAACCGGGCCGGCAGGGCGGCGAACACCTCCTCCCTGGCCCTGAGGGAAGCGAACTGCTTGCCCGGCTTCTGGATGACGGTGTGGACGAAGATGAGCGTCTTGCCCTGTTTGCTGGCCCAGCCGACGAACCAGCCGATCTGCTGCTCCCTGTCCAGGCTGCCATCCAGCAGCTTGGGGTAACCCATGCCGGTCTTGCCGTGGATCTGCCAACCGTCGATGTCGGGCTGACGCATCAGGTTGGCGGTATGGCGCAGGGTCTGGGCGGAGACCGGCAGCTTGCCGCTCACCATCTTGCCAAGGAAGCGGGCTTGCTCCTGGGGGCTGATGGCGAGGCTGGCGCTGAGCCAGGCCTGGGTCAGACCGTCGTGCTTGCCCGGGTTGCCTTCGAGATCCCGGTTGCCGTAGTCGAAGCTGTCCACGTAGTGCTGGAAGCGAGCCTCTCCCAGCCACTCGGTGAGGCGCTGGGAATACCAGATGACGGAGTTCTTCATCCAGCTGCTCGGGGTGGTGGTCTGTTTCCACTCCGGCAGGAAATCAGGATCACCGGCCTTGAACGGCAGGGCCGGCAGTTGTTCATCCACCAGGAAGCCGCTGTCATAGCCCATCAGTGCCAGCGGGATCTTGAAGGTGGAGGCCGGGGTCAACTGGGCGGCACAGTCCCCCTGGGTGCTGACGGGTTTGCCGGTTCCATCCGCAAACAGCATGCAGCCAGAAGCGGCGCTGGCAGGCAGTGCACAGAAGAGGCCAGCAGCAAGCAGACCGGACAACAGCATACGGGGCATATCTATCTCCTTGATTAATATGAATGCGCATCGACGGGGAAGGTCGTCATCGAGGAGGTGCAGCTTAGCCCGGCTCTGTGTGCTTGGTGTGAAGTGTCCTCAGTTGCCGGGCAGCCAGAGTGTGGCCAGCACCCCCCCGTCCGGCTGATTGGCAAGAGCAAGATGGCCGCCATGCTGGCGTGCCACCTCCATGGCAAAACTGAGCCCGAGGCCGCTGCTTTTTCCCTTGTCTGGCCTTGGCAGGGAGTAGAAACGCTCGAAAATCCTGGGCAGCGCAAAGTCGGGAATGCCTGGCCCCTGATCCCGCACCCGGAAGCAATAACCCCCCTCCTCCATGGCGCCGCTCAGCACCAGGGTACTGCCGACGGGGGCGAAATCGAGGGCGTTGTCCAGCAGGTTGCCAAGGGCCTGCTCCACCAGCAGGGGATCCCACTTCTGCTTCTGACCTTCCCCCAGCTCGGCGTGCAGGGAGATCTGGCGGCGCTGGGCCTGGATCTGGCGGGCGTCGAGCACCCGTCTGCCCAGCCGGGCCGGCTCGACGGATTGTCTGTCCAGCCCCTGCCCTGATTCGAGGCGGGCGAGTTGCAGCATGCGCTCGATCAGCTGCTGCATGCGGGCCGTCTCCAGATTGATGTTGCCGATAAAGCGCTTTGCGATGTCCGGCGGCGGCGCCTCGGCCAGAATCTCCCCCGCCCCGCGAATGGCCGCCAGCGGGCTTTTGAGCTCGTGGGTCAGGCTGTGGACATAGGCCTCGATATAGGCCTTGCCGTCCAGTTGGCGGCGCATGGTTTCCAGGGAGTGGCCTAGCCTGTCCAGTTCGGGGCTGTAGAGGCGCGGCAGGCTGGCGGGCTGACCCTGACTGATTGCATCTGCATAGTGCACCAGCTTGCCGATGGCGCGGTTGAGCCACCACACTAGCAAGGCGCCGATGAGCAGCGAGATGAACAGCAGCAGGGCCGCCCCTCTTAGTAACTGGTGTTCGCTGCGCTCTATCATGGGCTGCAGGGTGCTGTTGGGCTTGGCGACGGTGAGGGAGCCGAGGATGTCATCCCCTTCCCGCAGCGGGGCGGCCACGTGCATCACCGAGCTGGCGGGATCGTCGGGGTCGCTGCGGGTGCTGCGGGCGCCATATTCGCCGCGCAGGGTCAGGTAGACGTCGTTCCAGCGGGAATAGTCCTTGCCCAGATCCACCCCGTCCGAGTCGTAGACCACCCTGCCTTTTGCGTCGGTCACATAGATGCGGTACTCCGCCTGCTGCTTGAGGTGGCCATCGATGAGGGCATTGATGGGACTCTGGTTGAGGCGGGCGAAGGCGCTGGCCAGCCGGCCATTCGCCATCTTTCCTTCCTGCATGTCGTCCAGGGCCAGGGGGGCCAGCATCTGCGCCATGTCCACCAGGGTATCTTCGGTGGCGCTGCGTACCCCGGGCTTGATCTCCTCGACGAAGATCTCCAGCACGAACCAGGCGGCCAGGGCGAAGATCAGCACCAGGCCGCACAGCAGTTGCAATCCGATTCTCATCTCATCCCCCTGCCGATGCCCGGCCACCCTGAGTTCATGCCAGCTCCAGACTGTAGCCCAGCCCGCGGTGTGTCAGGATCAGGTTGGCGTCAGGGTCCCGCTCCCGCAGCTTGGCTCTCAGGGTCTTGATGTGGGTGTCGACGGTGCGATCCAGACTCTCTTCCGCATCCTGCCACACCAGATCCATCAGCTGCTGGCGGGAGTAGACCCGACCCGGCGCCAGCATCAGGGTCTTGAGCAGCAGGTACTCATAGCGGGTGAGCGTCAGGGGCTGGCCCAGGAAGCAGATTCGTGCCCGCTCCTCGTCCAGGGCGAGTGGCTGTATCGGCTGGGAGGGGGCGGGCTGGCTGCGGCGCAGGATGACCCGCACCCGGGCGCACACCTCACGGGGCGAGAAGGGTTTGGCCACATAGTCGTCTGCCCCTATCTCCAGCCCGATCAGCCTGTCTATCTCCTCGCTGCGGGCGGTGAGAAACATCAGGGGAATATCGGTCAGTGCCCGCACCCGCTTGCACAGTTCGAAACCGCTGATATCCGGCAGCCCCACATCCAGGATCAAAAAATCCGGTCGCGTCTGTTCCAGTCGCGCCAGCAACGGCTGACCGAGGGGGAACCACTCCACCTCGAAACCATCGGTCTGCAGGGCATAGATCAGGGTATCGGCAATGCTGGCTTCATCTTCCACCAGCCAGATGAGTCGTTTTTGCATGGCGTCCTCGTCGCAAATCGGCTCCTCATTCTGGCATCGAACCAAATCGGATCCTATTTGCCGTTTGATTTTTCCCGAAAAGGCATTAATATTTCGTCATTCTTTCGAATCGAAACTTATAAATGACCAAACGCAACACACAGCAGCGCCGTCACACCATAGTGAGTCTGGTGCAGGAGCAGGGGGAAGTCAGCGTCGATGCCCTGGCCAAACACTTCGCCACTTCCGAGGTGACCATCCGCAAAGATCTGGCGGTGCTGGAGACCGGTGGCCTGTTGCTGCGTCGCTACGGCGGTGCCGTTCCCCTCCCCAGCGAGATGGTGGTGGACAGCAACCCGGAACAAGTTTCGAATCGAAAGCTGGCCATTGCCCGCGCCGCCGCCGAGCGGATCCGCGATCACAACCGCGTCATCATCGACAGCGGCAGCACCACCAGCGCCATGATCCCCATGCTGGGCAACAAGCGCGGCCTCATCGTCATGACCAACTCCCTCAATGTGGCCGGTGCCCTGCGTGAGCTGGAAAACGAACCCACCCTGCTGATGACTGGCGGGACCTGGGATCCCCACTCCGAATCCTTTCAGGGGCAGGTGGCGGAGCAGGTGCTGCGCTCCTATGACTTCGACCAGCTGTTCATCGGTGCCGACGGCATTGACCCGGAACGCGGTACCACCACCTTCAATGAGCTGGTGGGCCTCTCCCGGGTCATGGCCGAAGTGTCGCGAGAGGTCATCGTCATGGTGGAGTCGGAGAAGATCGGCCGCAAGATCCCCAATCTCGAACTGCCCTGGTCCGGCATCCATACCCTGGTGACCGACGAGGGGCTGGCCAGTGCGGCCAGAGAACAGATCCAGGCCAGGGGGATCCAGCTGATTTGCGCCCCCGTGGCCGTGTGACCTGAACAAACCATTATCCAACCGAATTAACGTCTTACGTTTCAAGGAGAAGTCTATGTGTGGCATCGTCGGGGCCGTAGCCCAACGTGATGTGGCTGAAATCCTGGTAGAGGGCCTGCGCCGTCTGGAATACCGTGGCTACGATTCGGCCGGTGTCGCCGTGTTCAGCGCCAACCAGCCGCTGCAGCGGGTGCGTCGCCTCGGCAAGGTGGCCGAGCTGGCCAAGGCGCTGGAAGAGCAGTCCGTCCACGGTGGTACCGGCATTGCCCACACCCGCTGGGCTACCCATGGCGAGCCGTCCGAGCGCAATGCTCACCCCCATGTCTCCGAGCATATCGTGGTAGTGCACAACGGTATCATCGAGAACCACGAAGAGCTGCGTGAAGAGCTCAAGGCGCTGGGCTATGTGTTCAGCTCCGACACCGACACCGAAGTGATTGCCCACCTGGTGCACCACGAGCTGAAATCCGCCCCCAGCCTGCTGGCGGCCATGCAGGTCGCGGTGAAGCAACTGCGCGGCGCCTACGGCACCGTGGTGATGGACAGCCGTGACGACAGCCGCGTGGTGGTGGCCCGTTCCGGCTCCCCTCTGGTGATCGGCCGCGGCATCGGCGAGAACTTCATCGCCTCCGACCAGATGGCCCTGCTGCCGGTGACCCGCCGCTTCATCTTCCTGGAAGAGGGCGATGTGGCCGAAGTGACCCGCCGCGACGTGCACATCTTCGATACCGACGGCCATGCCGTGGTGCGCGAAGAGCTGGAGTCCGAGCTGTCCCACGATGCCGGTGACAAGGGCGAATACCGACACTACATGCTCAAGGAGATCTACGAGCAGCCCAAGGCCATCACCAACACCCTGGAAGGCCGCTTGGGCAGTGATCACGTGGTGGTCGAGTCCTTCGGCAACGGCGCCCGCGCCATTTTCGACAAGGTCGAGCACGTCCAGATCGTCGCCTGCGGCACCTCCTACAACTCCGGCATGGTGGCCCGATACTGGTTTGAAGAGATCGCCGGCGTCTCCTGCGACGTGGAGATCGCCTCCGAGTTCCGCTACCGCAAGTCGGTGGTACGCCCCAACAGCCTGCTGGTGACTCTTTCCCAGAGCGGAGAAACCGCCGATACCCTGGCAGCCCTGCGTCTGGCCAAGGAATCCGGTTACATGAGCTCGCTGGCCATCTGCAACGTACCGGGCTCCTCCCTGGTGCGCGAATCCGACCTGGCCTTCATGACACGTGCGGGGGCAGAAATCGGGGTGGCGTCCACCAAGGCGTTCACCACCCAGCTGGCTGGTCTGCTGATGCTGGTGGCCTCAGTCGGTCACTGCCGTGGCAACCTGAGCGCCGCCGCCGAGGCCGAACTGGTCAAGGCGCTGCAAGCCCTGCCTGTGCGCATCAAGGAGAGCCTGGCCCTGGCCAAGCAGATCGAGACTCTGGCCGAAGAGTTTGCCGACAAGCACCATAGCCTGTTCCTCGGTCGTGGCAGCCAGTACCCCATCGCCATGGAAGGGGCGCTCAAACTCAAGGAGATCTCCTACATCCACGCCGAGGCCTATGCCGCCGGTGAGTTGAAGCATGGCCCGCTGGCGCTGATCGATGCCGAGATGCCCATCATCGTCGTGGCGCCGAACAACGATCTGCTGGAGAAGCTCAAGTCCAACGTGGAAGAGGTGCGCGCCCGTGGCGGGATCCTCTATGTGTTCGCCGATGCGGACGCCGGTTTCAAGAGCGACGAGACCATGCGGGTGATGAGCCTGAACCACGTGGAAGAGATGATCGCGCCGATCGTCTATACCGTGCCGCTGCAGTTGCTCTCCTACCACGTCGCCCTCATCAAGGGCACCGACGTGGATCAGCCACGCAACCTGGCCAAATCCGTGACTGTGGAATAAGCCGTCGCCGGAAATGAAAAAAGAGCCGCATTGCGGCTCTTTTGGTTTTGGCAAAACAGGCTACGACAGCCGCAGGTTGGTGATGGTCACGTCGTCCAGGGAAGGCACAATGATGCCGCTGGAGATGCTCTTGGCAATCGCCTGGTTGCGGTTGCGCGAGTCCGTCTTGTTGGTGACCTGATTGAGGTGGAAGTTCACGGTTCGCTCGCTGATGCCGAGGATGGTGGCGATCTCCCAGGAGGTCTTGCCCTCGCTGGCCCAGAACAGGCACTCCTTCTCCCGATCCGACAGCTCGGCCAGGTATTTCATGAGGTCTGGCCTGGCCTTGATGAGGGTCAGGGCCGAGTTGAAGATGTAGCTGGCACAGAATGACAGCAGGGGAACGTTTTCAAACATCAGATCGGAATTGGACTTCTCCTTGCTGATGAAAGAGAGGATGCCGTGTTCCCCCTGCGGCGTGTGCAGCGGGAAGGAGACGCCGTTCCTCACCCCGAAGTCGGCGGCGAGGTTCATTACTTCCCTGCTGGCGCTGGGCAACCAGGGGGCATCACAATCGAGCTTGTTCCAGAAGATGGGCTGGGTCTGCTTCAGTCCCAGGAAGACGACCGGATCCTGGGTCAGGTAGTGTCGTTCCGAATAGGCATCAAACCAGCTGGTGGGGCAGTTGTTGAACAAGGCCACATGGGATTTCTGCATACTGATGGGGAAAATAATCAGCAAACGGAAGTAATCAAACCCCATCTGATGACTGAAGCGCTCCAGTTGTTGCTGGATCTCGCTGGTCTTCTTCGCCTTGGTGAACCGATCTATGTGTTCCCAGATCGCATCGTTAAACATGTAAGTCTCCTTTTTCGATCACTTATCTTGCTGATCGAAAAGACATTTTTTAGTTATTTAAAATGGTGTTGCGACTACCAACGCCAGTTATTCCCGTACTTGTCTAAAAAGTATCCTGTTTTTTCGGCCAGAGGCCAAGAAAATCATCTGATTGCCAGTGACCCTACTCTTTGAGACAATGAGAATAGTTATCATTGTTAAGATTTATATCATGAACAAGTTTTGGGGTCTGGCCTTGTTACCCATGGCCGTTCATTGCGTCGTGTCCGCCGACGAAGTGGTTGCGCCAGCATTGAAGAACAGTATCGCCGACGGGAAAGCCTCCCAGCTGCGTGTGGAGAAAGCCGCCGATGGCGCCGTCGCCGCCAGGATTGAGCTGCAAAATGCCCAACTGCAACTGCGGGATCTGGAAGCCTACAACCGCTACATGCAGTCTCTGGTGGCCGATCAGCAAAACGAGCTGGGCAAGCTGAGCCAGCAGTTGGAAGCGGTACAGGAGACCAGGCAGGGGCTTGTCCCCCTGATGCTGCAGATGCAAGCCGATCTGGAACAGCTGGTACAGGATGACATCCCGCTGCGCAGGGAGGATCGTCTGGCGCGGGTTGCTGCCTTGAAAGCGACGCTGGCCAGAGCCGATGTGAGCGAGGCGGAGAAGTTCCGCCAGCTATTGCAGGCCTATCAGATTGAAGCCGAATACGGCAGCAGGCTGGACCATTATTCCGCCGAGCTGGTGCTGGATGGCGCACCGCGCCGGGTCGATGTGCTGGCTCTGGGCCGGGTCTCCCTGCTGGCGATGACCGCCGATCGCTCCCAGGCGTGGCGTTGGTCTGCCGAGCACAAGCAGTGGCAAGCCCTCGACGGCCAGTGGCTCTCCCCCATCGCCGAGGCGTTGGAAATGGCTGCCGACAAGAAAGTTCCCCAGTTGTTGAATGTCCCCCTTTCCGTCAGCCGTGGTCAGGAGGCCCAGTCATGAGCGTCACCATGAAGTGGTTACCCCTTGCCCTCGCCCTCTCTCTGGGCACCACAGCCGCCGTGGCCGAGGAAGCCTGGCAGCAGCAGGAACAGGCCCGTGAACAGAAGGCTCAGCAGGATCTGGCGTCTGTCTCCAGGGAGCTGAGCACTGCCCGTACCAAGCTGGCCGAGGCCCAGCGCCTGAGCAAGGAGCTGGCCAGCCAGTTCGCGGCCAATGAAAAGCAGCTGGTGGAGCTCAATACCCAGTGGGAGCAAGCCTCCGGCGACATGAACGACATCTTTGCTGTCACCCGTCAGGGGGCAAGCGATGCGGTCAAGCTGCTGAGCGAATCCGCCGTCGAGGGCCAGTATCCTGATCGCCTCGCCCCGCTGAAAACCATGGCACAGGATAAACAGGTGCCTGATCGCGCCGCCCTTGCCCTGCTGCCAGCCACCTTGCTACAGGAGATCCGCGAATCGGGCCGGGTTGCCCAGTTCAACGGCAAGGTGCTTGATGCCCAGGGCGTTGCCAGCGAGCAGACGTTGACCCGGATCGGCAGCTTCGCCCTGCTGGGCGATGCTGGTTTCTTGCAACCGGAGGCCGAAGGCCTGAGTCCGGTGCTGGGCCTGCCAGGCAGCGTGCTTTCCGCTGTGGCCGCTTATCAGGGTCAGGAGGGAGAAGCGTTGCCGCTGGATCCCTCCCACGGTGTTCTGCTCGATATGCTGGCCCAGGCGCCCACCTTCTGGCAGCAAGTCCAGCAGGGCGGCCAGGTCGGCGCCATCATCGTGCTGCTGGCCGCTATCGGCCTGGGGATCGCTGGAGTACGGCTGTGGAGCCTCTCTCGCGAACTGGGTCGGGTTCGTCGCCAGCTCAAGAGCGGTGAATATCATGCCGACAACGCCCTCGGCCGGGTGCTGACGGTGGCTGACAAGCATCCAGAACTGAGCATGGAGACCCTCGAACTGCGTCTGGATGAGGCGATCCTGCAGGAGACCCCTCGCCTGGAGCGCGGCATCGGCATGGTCAAGGTGATCGCGGCCATCGCCCCAATGCTGGGTCTGCTCGGGACAGTGACCGGTATGATCGGCACCTTCCAGGCCATCACCCAGTTCGGTACCGGCGATCCCAAGATCATGGCGGGCGGCATCTCCATGGCCTTGGTCACCACGGTGCAGGGTCTGGTAGCGGCCATTCCGCTGATCCTGGCCCACAGCCTGTTGCAGTCCCGTTTCACCGAGCTCTCCAACGTGCTGGAACAGCAGGTGGCCGGGATCCTGGCCGAGCGGGCCGAAAGCAATGGTGACAGGGTGGAGCGGGTAGCATGATGCTCGACATCTGGCAGCAGTTGCAGAGCTTCATGGGCCGTGGCGGCCCGGTGCTCTGGGTCATTCTGGCCTTGCTGGTGCTGATGTGGATTCTGATGATCGAGCGGCTGCTCTACCTCAACCTGGGGTTTGCACCGTTGCAGTGTCAGCTGCTGGGCCGCTGGCAGGCGCGTCGCGAGCGTCACAGCTGGCACGCTCGCGCGATTCGCGGGCGCTGGCTGGCAGAAGTGGAGCTGGCGCTCAACCGTCATCTGATCTTCATCCGCACCCTGGTGGTGCTCTGCCCCATGCTGGGGTTGCTGGGTACAGTGACCGGCATGATAGGCGTATTCGATGCGCTGGCTGCGGCCAACCGCTTTAACCCGGAGAGCATGGCGGGAGGGATCTCCCGCGCCACCATCCCCACCATGGCAGGCATGGTGGTGGCCCTCTCCGGCGTGTTGTTACTTAGCCGGCTCGAGAGTCAGGCCAAGCGTGCGCTGGCCAAGACCCGGGACGGCCTGCGAGAAGAGAAGGTAATGCAATGAGACGGCAATCCAAACGCCAGCGTGACGAAGTGCAGATCGACATGACCCCCATGCTGGATATCGTCTTCATCATGCTGATCTTCTTCATCGTGACCACCTCCTTCGTGCGCGAAGCCGGGCTTGAGGTACACAGACCCCAGGCCAAGGCGCAGAAATCGTCCAGCATCATGCTGGCGATCGGCGCTCAGGGGCAGATCTTCCTCGACCGCAAACAGGTGGATGTGGAGCGGGTGCAGGCCACCCTCGCCCGACTGTTGGCGGAGCAGCCCGAGGCAAGCCTGGTGATCCAGGCCGATGAACGGGTACCCCACGGCAAGGTGGTGCGGGTGATGGATGAAGCCAAGGCGGCAGGCATCGCCAACATCGCCGTAGCGGTGGCACCGAAATGAAACACAAGTTGATGAGCCTGGGACTGGGGACCGCCCTCAGTCTGGGCATCCTGTTGTTCATGGCCACCCTGGTGGAGCCGCCCGGAGGGGAGAAGGCGACTACAGAGCAGAAATCCATCGTCATCAACATGCAGAACGAGGTGACCGAGGTACAGGTGCGTGAGCGGCCGGTACCCCAGGAGCCGGAACCCTTGCCGGAGCCGCCTGCCGCGCTGGCTTCGACACCGATGCCCATGCCGGCGGCGGCCCCGCTGCCTTCGGTACAGCCGAGCCTGGATCTGGTCTCGACCCTGAGTGCGGTACAGGTCTCCGCCCCTGGCGTGGCGACCAGTCCCACTCCGGTCGCGAGCGGCAATTTCCATGGTCAGCAGCAGGGCGCTGGAATCGGTGCCAGCGACCTCTTGATGCCACTACAACGGGTTGAGCCCGTTTATCCCTACCGGGCCCAGCAGGCAGGCATCGAGGGGTCCGTGACCTTGCGTTTCAGCGTCGATGCCGACGGCCGGGTACAGGATGTGGAGGTGGTCGAGGCCAAGCCGAAGCGCCAGTTCGAGCGAGCGGCCATTCAGGCGATCAACAAGTGGCGCTATCAGCCTAGGCCGGGCGCCACCGACAAGCTGGTGCAAGTCATCACGCTCAAATTCAAATTGGAGTCATAACCATGTTGCGGATCTGGATCTGTCTGCTGGCCCTGGTCAGCCAAGCCTGTCTGGCGATGGAGGTGAGCCCTCATTTCTCCCGCCAGCTGGAGCCCGTGATGAAGCTCTATCAATCCGGCAAGTGGCAACAGGCCCAGAGCAAGGCGGCTGTGCTCAAAGCCGGTTCCGAGGCTGAGCACGCCTGGCTGGCGCAGTTACAGGCCTCTCTGGCCGCCAACCTGCAGCAGACCGCACAGGCGAGTCGCTACGTGGAGCAGGCTCTTGCCTATAAAGAGTGGCCAGAGCAGCAACGACTTCAGTTGTTGCGTCTGCGCGGGGATATCCAGGCCCAGCAATCCAACTGGTCCGGCGCCATCGCCAGCTACAAGGCCGCATTGGCCATCAAGGCTGACGATATCTTGCGTCTGCGCTTGGCTGGCCTCTATTACCACAACAAGCAGTACGGCGAGGCAGCCAGCCAGAGTGAACAACTGTTGAAGAAAAGCTGGCAGAAGCAGGCAGCCATCATCCGCCTCTCTGCCCTCACTGCATTGCAGCGTTACGGCGTGGCTGCGGATCAGGCCGAAGAGTTGATCCGCCGCGAGCCGAAAGAGAGCAAGTGGTGGCAGCAGGCGGTGTCGCTCAATCTCTCCGCCAAGCGTGGTGATCGAGCGCTTGCACTGCTGCAAACCGCCATCGACCGTCAGCTGATGGATGATGCCGCCGCCCGCAACCAGCTGATCCGCCTGTATGCCTGGCAGGGGCTGCCCTATCGCGGTGCGCGTCTGCTGGAGTCTGCCATGGCCAAGGGACAGATGAAGCAGAACGCCGAGAACCGACAATTGCTTGCCCAGTTGTGGGAAGGGGCGCGTGAGTGGCCGAAGGCTGTGGACAGCTGGCAACTGCTTGCCCGGGAACATGCTCACCCCAAGGCCGCCATGCGAGCCGCCGAACTGCTGCTGCAACAGGGCAAGACGGATGCCGCCATGACCCAGCTCGCGGCCATCAAGTCGGTGAAGGGAGAGCAGGGCAACAGAGCCAAGGCCCTGCTGGTGCAGGCACATCTCAATAAAGAACAATATGCTCAGGCGCTGGTGTTGGCTCGCGAGCTGCAACAGCAGAACAACTGGCAAGAAAGGGCGACCAGCTGGGTCAACTACATTCAGGCCCAGACTGACGGTATGAACAAAAAAGCGGCATGAAACTGGGGTAAACTCTCATTTCATGGGGTTTAGCCTGCTTTTTCAGCAAACGAGCGCATTTTTACAAAAAGCCCTTGTCATCCCGGCGCGGCTCCCTATAATGCGCCCCTACCAGCACGGCGGAACACGCCAACCTGATGAGCCAGCTTCCTTAGGAAGTGGGCGCCGAAAGAAAAGCGAAAACAACCGCTTGACTTTCGAAGTGAGGAGTGTAAGATGCGCCTCCTCAACGCGATAAGCGTGACGCTCTTTAACAATTTGAATCAAGCAATCTGTGTGGGCACTCACAGCATCGAGCATCAAAAACAATTTTTGATATCAATGTCTGATGAAGTGACCAAAGCAACGAAAGTTGCAGCAGTTAATTCAGCAATTCATTGAGCCGCTTTTCGAAGCAACCAAACTTAAATTGAAGAGTTTGATCATGGCTCAGATTGAACGCTGG